>JAXDFS010000039.1:0-9466 GCA_034665465.1 Solirubrobacteraceae bacterium | reverse complement strand
CGCCGGCCTCGCGCAGGACGCGGAAGTGGTGGGTGGCGGTCGACTTGGTGACCGACAGGCCGAAGCTGCCGCATCGGCGCGGCTCCCCGGTGTCGGCGAGCACGCGAACGACGTGCAGGCGCTGCGGATCGCTGAGCGCGTGAAGGACCGCCGACAGCTCCAGCTCGTCCTTGGCGGGGTGGGGGAGGGTCATGGGTTTTGATTATACGACGTTCGTCGTACATTTGGTACGATGATCGCCGTACTAACGAAACGATCTCACATCCGTCCGGTCTGGACGTTCGACGGGTAGCAAAGGAGGCCCCCCGATGCACCGCACAGCCACCATCGCCATCCGCCGCCCCTCCGTCCCCGCCCTCGGGCGCCCCGCGGCCTTCTGGTTTCTGGCCGTCGTGCTGGGCCTGCTGCTGTTCGCCTCCAGCGCGCCCTCGCCGTTGTACATCGTCTACCAGGCCCAGTTCGGCTTCTCGGCGATCACGCTGACCAGCGTCTTCGCCGTCTACGCGCTCGGCCTGCTGGCATCGCTCGTGATCGCCGGATCGGTCTCAGACCACGTCGGGCGGCGCCCGGTGCTGCTGGTCGCGCTCGCGGTCGAGATCGTCGGGATGCTGCTGTTCGCCGAGGCCCAGAGCGTCCTGTGGCTGTTCGCCGCGCGCACGCTGCAGGGGATCGCGACCGGCATCGCGATGGGCGCGATCAGCGCGGCGCTCCTGGACCTGCAGCCGGACTCGAGCCCACGCCTGGGCGCGCTGGTCGGCGTCGCCGCGCCGCTGGGCGGCCTGGCCGCGGGCGCCCTCGGCGCGGGCCTGCTCGTCCAGTACGGGCCCGACCCCACGCGCCTGGTCTACTGGCTGCTGCTCGCCGCCTTCGCCGTCGCGATCCTCGTCGCCACCACGATCCCCGAGACCGTCCGGCGCAACGGGCCATGGGCGCACTCGCTGCGCCCGAGCGTGTCCGTCCCGGGCCCGCTGCGCGTCGCGTTCGTCGCCACGATCCCATGCCTGATGGCGTCCTGGGCGCTGGGCGGGCTCGTCCTGTCGCTCGGCCCGTCGCTGACCGCGGGCGTGCTCGGCAACACGAGCCACGTCGCCGGCGGCCTGCCGATCTTCATCATGACCGGCGTCAGCTCGCTGGCCTCGATCTGGCTGCGCGACACGCACGCCCGCTCGACCGCCCGCGGCGGCCTCGCCGCGCTGATCGCCGGCGTTGCGATCACGCTTCTGGGCCTGAGCACGGGCTCGCTCGCGCTGTTCCTCGTCGGCGCCGCGATCGCCGGCATGGGCTTCGGCCCCGCCTTCGCCGGCGCCTTCCGGGCGCTGGCCGGCCGCGCGCCGGCCGATCAGCGCGCCGGTCTCGTGTCGGCGATCCTCGCAGTCTCCTACCTCGCCTTCAGCCTGCCCGCGGTGGCGGCGGGCGCGGCCGTCACGCACCTCGGCCTGCACGAAACGGCCGACATCTACGGCGTCGCGCTGATCGCAACCGCCGCTGTCGCGCTCGCCCTCTCCAGCCAGCTCCAGGACCCCCAGAGCGAGCCCGGGCACGTGGTCGAGGCCGTCCCGGCGAGCTAGTGGGGCGTCCACAAACGTTTCGACCCACCAGGTCCCGCCCTTCGCGGCCCTACCGCAGCTCCGTCACCGCCCAGATCGCCACCCCCACGGCCGCGAAGGCGGCGCCGAGGGCGCAGGTGGCGCCCCAGCCGGCGGCGCCGTAGACGCTCGCCGACAGCAGCGACCCGAGCACGCCGCCGAGAAACAGCGTCACCATGTAGGCGGTCGTGAGGCGGCTGCGGGCCTCCGGGCGCAACGCGTAGATCCGCGTCTGGTTGGAGATCTGGGCGCCCTGGATGCCGAGGTCGAGCAGGGCGATCCCGGCGATCAGCGCAATCAGCGACGTGCGACCGAGGTCGAGCAGCCCCCAGGCGGCGAGCGTGGCGAGCAGGAACGCCGTCAGCGCGATCCGGCCGCGACCGCGGTCGGCCAGGCGCCCCGCCACCGGCGCCGCCATCGCGCCCGCCACCCCGGCGAGCCCGAACAGGCCGATCACCGCCTCGGCGTAGTGGTAGGGCGGGCCGCCGAGCAGGAACGCCACCGACGTCCACAGCACGCTGAAGCCGGCCATCTGGAAGAAGGCGAGCGCCATGCGCTGGCGCAGGACCGGCTCGTCTGCGATGAGCGCGAGCACCGAGCCGAGCGCATCGGCGTAGGTCATCGGCTCCTCGGGTGGCGTCCGCGGCAGCACCCGGCGCAGCACGACCGCCAGCGCGATCATGGCGCCCGCGGCCAGCGCGAAGATCAGCCGCCAGCCGCCGATCGCCGCGACGAGGCCGCTGATGATGCGCGCGCCGAGGATGCCGATCAGCAGCCCGCTCATGACGATCCCGACGACCTGCCCGCGCTCCTCGTCGCCCGCCAGCGTGGCCGCCAGCGGCACGAGGATCTGCGCGACGCACGACAGCGCGCCCACCACGACCAGCGCTCCGGCGAGCACCGCGTAGCTCGGCGCCGCAGCGCAGGCCGCCAGGGCCAGCCCGGCGCCGACCAGCAGCGCGCTGACCAGCCGGCTGCGCTCGCGCAGGTCTCCCAGCGGCACCAGCAGCGCGAGCCCCAGGACGTAGCCGACCTGCGAGCACGTCACCAGCAGCCCGGCGGCGGTGTCCGACGCGCCGAGGTCGCGGCCGATGACGTTCAGCAGCGGCTGGACGTAGTACATGTTCGCGACCGTCGCGCCGACCGCGACGGCGAGCAGCAGCACCAGGGCGCGCGAGAGGCGCTCGGTGCGCGGGCCATCGCCCGCGCCCGCGCCCTCGGCACCGGGGCTCAGCGCGGCAGCCCGCACAGACCGATCGCGAGGTCCCGGGTGAAGCGCGACAGGCGCGGCAGGATCGACGGGCGCTGGGTGGTGTCGCCGTAGCGCAGCGTGCCCGCTTCGGTGCGCACGACGAAGCGGAAGATCTGCGGCGGCGGCGCCTGCGCCGGCGCGACCTTCGCGCGCTGGAACGCGAGCAGGTCCTTGAGGATGTCGCGCGCCTCGAGGATCTGCGGGCTGGACATCGGCTTCACCGCGGCGGTGTTGCAGCGCGCCGTGGTGTCGGAGACGAGCAGATCGAGCTTCGCTCCTGGCACGTTGCCGGTGCGGTGCATGACGAAGAGGTCCGGCGACGGCGTGCCGCAGGCGCCGAGGGCGAGTGCCGCGAGCGCCCCGGCGAGACCCGCGCGCAACCTCACGCGGCCACCGCCACGCCGCCGCGGCGCGGGTCGCCGGCACCGTCGACGTGCCCGCTGGAAGGGTCGCGGCTGACGGCCTGAACGCCGCCGAAGAACATGTTCTGCGCGCGGAAGTGCTGCACGACGTAGGGGTCGTAGCGCAACTCGTCGAGGGTCGTGCCCGGCTCGGCGTAGATGACGTCGTTCTCGAAGTGCACCCGCGGCGCCGAGACCGCCGCCGCCGCGTCGAGCCCGTGGTCGACGATCGCCACGATCGTCTGCAGCAGCGCCGAGCGGATCCGGTTGGAGCCCGAGGCGCCCAGCGCGACATGCACGTCGCCACCGGACACGACGACGGTCGGCGACATCATCGACGGCATCCGGCGCCCCGGCGGCGCATGGTGAAACCCCAGCGGGTTGAGGTCCGCCTCCCCCATGATGTTGTTCATGTGGATGCCGGTCCCCGGCACAATCACGCCCGAGCCCTCGCCGTTGGTGCACGTCACCGCGCACGCGCGCCCATCGCCGTCGAGCACCGAGATGTGAGTCGTCGCGCCGAGGCGCGAACCGAGCAGCCGCGCGGCGAAGCCGGGCTCCGCCAGCCCTTCGACGAAGGCCGGCGTGCGCGCCGACTGGGCGGCCTCCATCGCGCGCACGATGACGGGCAGGGGCGGCGGCGACGGCACCTGGTCGAGCAGCGACAGCGAGATCGCGATGAGGACGCCGCCGGCCGACGGCGGCGGGTTGGTCAGCACGTCGCGGCCGCGGTAGCCGACGCGCAGCGGCTCGCGCGCGACCGCCTCGTAGCGGCGCAGGTCCTCGCCGGTCAGCAGCCCACCGCCCGCGGTCACCGTCGCGACGATCGCGTCGGCGATGTCGCCGCGGTAGAACGGCGCGGCGCCGTCGCTGCCCAGGCGCGCGATCGTGTCGCCGAGCTCGGGGCTGACGCAGGGCTCGCCCTCGATCAGCAGCGGCCCGCGCGGCGCGAAGAGCGCCTCGGCCTCCGGCGTCGAGCGCAGGATCGCCTCCAGCAGGTGCACGACCTCGGCCTGCTGGGCGTTGAGCACGACGCCGTCGCGGGCGCAGGCGGCGGCCGGCGCCGCGAGGCCGGCGAGGTCCTGCGAGCCCCAGCGGCGCATCGCCTCGTCGATCCCGGCCGGGGTGCCCATCGCGCCGCAGGAGGACGCGCCGACGTGGAAGACCTGGCGCGCGTCGCCGGCGAAGTCGACCTCGATCGGCACGAGCTCCGCGCACGCGGCGCCCTCGGCGCCGTGACCGGGGGCGGCGACGAAGAAGTCCAGCAGCACCGGCTGCTCGCCCGCGCCGGCGACGAGCATGTAGCCGCCGGCGCCGGGGCCGGTCAGCAGCGGCTCGGAGACCCACGACATGAGCATCGCGGCGACGGCGGCGTCGACGGCGTTTCCGCCCTCGCGCAGCACGCGCGCCCCGGCCTCCGCGGTCAGCGGATGCCCGGCGGCGACGATCCCGTGCGAGCCCGCGGCGTTCACGACGGACGAGGCTAATGGACCGGTCCGGGGAATCGCCCTGCTACGACGAACGATCCGGGCCGGCCTGAGCGCCTGGGTGGCGCCCGGCCGGCCCGGATCGGGGACGACGGGAGAGGCGGAGCGGGCCGCCCGCGGGGGGACGGACGGCCGGCTCGGACTCGGGACTACGTGTGGTTCGGGCCGTCGTCGGCGCCGCCGCGGACGTGACCGGGAGCGTCGTCGGCGCCGCGGACGTGGCGGCGGGCGTGACGGGCGTGACGGTGCTTGGCCTTGGCCGAGACGTGGTGGGCGCCGCGGACGTCGTCTGCGCCGTTGTGGCGGACGTGACCGACGGGATCATCGGCGCCCTGGCGGGCCTGGGCGATTCCGGGGGCGGCGAGGGTGGCGACGGCGGTGGCGGTGAGGACGATCTTCTTGATGGTCATGGTGACCTCCAGGTGGGGGGTGGCGTGCAGTGATGTAACCCTCCATCTCAGGCGGTCTGGGTCGCAAGTGGACCTTCATCGGACGCCCTCCGGGACCCCTGGTCGGCCCGATTTGCCTGCACTTTGCCCGCTTTTTACCTGCGCTCTCCCGGCGCTTTGCCAAGACGCCACAAGTGGGTCACAACCAGCCCTTTTCCTCCGCTATCCGCAGCGCCTCGATGCGCGAATGGGCGCCGAGCTTGCCCATGATCACCGAGAGGTGGTTGCGCGTCGTGCCGCGTGAGAGGTGCAGCGCCGCCGCGACCTGCGCCACCGTCGCGTGCTCCCGGGAGGCGACCAGCACCTCCTGCTCGCGCTCGGTCAGCGGGCTGGGGCCCTCGCTCAGCGCCGAGGCCGCGAGGCCAGGATCGACGATGCGCTCGCCGGCCATCGCCCGCCGGATCGCGGAAGAGAGCTCGGCGATCGGCGCGTCCTTGAGCAGGAAGCCGGCGGCGCCGCCCTCCATCGCGCGCCGCAGGTAGCCCGGGCGCCCGAACGTCGTGAGGATGAGGATCCGGCAGTCCGGGCGCTGAGCCGCGAGCAGGCCGAGGACCTCGAGCCCGTCCGCCCCGGGCATCTCGATGTCCAGGAGCGCGACATCGGGCTCGGTGGCCTGCACGGCGGCCATGACCTCGTCGCCGCGCCCGCACTGCGCGACGACCTCGAGGTCGCCCTCGAGGTCCAGCAGCCCGGCGATCGCCTCGCGCACCATCGCCTGGTCCTCGGCGATGAGGATGCGGATCACGTGACGAGCCGGCGCGGCACGGTGACGCAGAGCCGGAAGCCGCCGCCGGGGCTCGGACCGGCCTCGACGCTGCCGGCCACCCCCGCGGCGCGCTCGCGCAGTCCCGCCAGGCCGTGGCCGGTGCCCGCCGGCCCGAGCGCGTCGCCGTCGTCGACGACCTCGGCACTGACGGCCTCCGGGCCTCCGACCACCGCGATCCGGCAGCTGCGCGCCCCGCTGTGGCGCACGATGTTCGTCGTCCCCTCACGCACGGCCCACGCGAGCACGGCCTCGACCTCGGCTGGAAGCTCCACGTCGGCGGCCTCGAGCTCAGCCTCGATGCCGGCCGCCTCGAGCGCCATCCGCGCGCCCTCGAGCTCTGAGACGAGCGTCGGCTGGCGGTAGCCGCTCACGGCGTCGCGCACCTCGCCGAGAGCATCGCGCGCCACCGTCCTGATGTCGGCGACATGCTCGGCCGCCTGGACAGGATCACGTTCCAGCAGGCGCTCGGCGAGCTCGGCCTTGACCGCGATGACCGACAGGCTGTGGCCGAGCAGGTCGTGCAGGTCGCGGGCGAAGCGGGCGCGCTCCTCGGAGACCGCCAGTCGCGCGACCTCCTCGCGGGCGTCGACGAGCTCGCCGTTGAGCTGCATCAGGCGCCGGAACGCGAACATCATGAACCCGATGCCCAGCGTCGACGCGCTGATCGAGATCGTCGCGGCGGCGTCGCCGTGCACGGCGACGAGGGTCGCCGCCGACAGGGCGGTGCAGAGCACGATCCACAGCGCGCCCGCGCGCCGCGGCAGCCGCATGGCGCCGCCGATCGCCGTGAAGATGAACAGGATCGACCAGCTCCCGCGGTCGGCGACGGTCAGCGCGATCGCGAGGAGCGCCAGCAGCGCGAGCGTCAGCGACATGCGCCAGTCGTGGCTGGGCGGCCCGTGGCGGCGTGGCAGCACGTTGTACGCCACGACGAAGAGCGCGACGGCGGCGAGCACCGCGGCCGCCCGCGGGGACCCCGGGTGCGAGCCCAGCAGGTCGCTGACCGGGAACAGGATCCACAGGAACGAGACATTGATCGCGATCCGCTTGCGCCGCCAGTCGGCGCGGGTCACGGGCCTCGCCCCGGGCATGAACATCCCGGTCGGGTCGTGCCGAGGACCGGCGACGCCGCGTTCGTGCGCTGCGCCGCCGCCGGGCATCGGTCAGGCCCGCTTCGCCAGCGAGCTGAGGTGGGTGCGCATGAGCGCGATGCCGATCAGCGACCACACGGCGAGCGTCAGCAGGTCGGCGGTGACCAGGCCGGACCCGCCGAAGCGGGGGTCGAAGGCCGCCTGCAGGCCGTCGGCGAGCGGGCGCAGCGGCATCGCCTTGGCGATGTCCTGGACCCACGCCGGCGCGCCGTCGAGCGGGAACCAGATGTTGGAGATGAAGACCATCGGCAGCGTCACGACGCTGATGAGCCCGCCGCCGTTGGCCGGGGACTTGATCAGCCGCGCTGCGGCGATGCCGAGCGTCGTGAACGCCGTCGTCCCGAGCGCGAGCGTGGCGAGCAGTCCGATCATCTTCTCGCCGGGCACGTGGGCGCCGAAGAGCGGGACGCCGAGCGCGAACAGCAGGACGATCGAGATGGCGAGGACGATCGTCGTCGACAGCACCGCCCCGCCCACGTAGGCCAGCCACGGAAGCGGCGTCGTGCGCACGCGCTTGAGCGTCCCGTCGGTGCGCAGCGTCGCGAAGATCAGCGCGGTGCTGTTGAAGCAGATGAGTAGCACGGCATAGGCCATGATGCCGGGCGTGTAGAAGTCGATGAACGACAGGTGCTCGCGCACGTCGAGCGTGCCGCCGTGGTTGAGGCCGCCGAAGATCGCCAGGAACATCGCCGGGAAGATCAGCGCGAAGAACGCCGCGCGGCGGTTGCGCCAGAAGCTCAACTGCTGGTAGCGCACCTGCCAGGCGGTCAGCCGCAGGTCGCGGCCGAGGCCGGGTCTTGCGATCGCGGTCATGAGGAGAGCTCCTCGTCGCCGTTGCCGGGTGCGGCCGTCAGGGCCAGGTAGACGTCCTCGAGCGTCGGCTGGGAGACCGAGAAGCGCGACAGCGCGAGCCCGCGCTCCAGCGCCCAGCCGGTGATCGCGTGTGTGGCCGCGGTGCCCTGCGCGCTCGTGACGAGCACCTCCTCGCGCTCCTCGCTGACGGCGGCGCCGGGCATCGGCGGGAGGTCGGCGAGGCTCAGCCCGGACGGCAGCGCGAAGCGGATCTCGGTCGGCAGCTCGTCGCGGCCGCCGAGCACCTCGGGCGGCCCGCAGGCGACGATCCTGCCCTCGACCATCACCGCGACGCGGTCGGCGAGGTACTGCGCCTCGTCCATGAAGTGGGTGGTCAGAAAGACGGTCTTGCCCGTCGAGCACAGCCCGCGGATCGTCGACCAGGCGTGGCGGCGAGCGTGGGGATCGAAGCCGGTCGTCGGCTCGTCGAGGAACAGGACGTCGGGATCGCCGACGAGCCCGAGCGCGAGCTCCAGGCGGCGGCGCTGACCGCCGGAGAGATCGCCGGCGCGCGTGTCGCGCTTGGCGTCGAGCTCGACGAGGTCGATCAGCGCGTCCGGGGTCAGCGAGCGGGAGTACCAGCGCCCGTGCATCTCCAGCAGCTCGCCGACGGTCAGCTCCTCCTGGACGCCGGAGGACTGCAGGACGACGCCGATGCGGTCGCGCAACTCGCGCGCCCCGCGGCCGGGATCGTGACCCAGGACCTTGACGCTGCCGGACGTCGGCACACGATGACCCTCGGCGATCTCGGTGACGGTCGTCTTGCCGGCGCCGTTGGGGCCCAGCAGACAGAACACCTCGCCGTGGGCGACGTCGAACGTGACGCCGCGGACGGCCTCCACATCGCCGTAGCGCTTGTGAAGCTCTGAAACCTCGATGGCGGGCATACGTGCAAGGTAGGCGCGCCGGCGCGCGTGCGGAAGTGCCACGCGGCCTCACTTGCGCATGACATCTGTCACCCCCGTGGTGGGGGCAGCCCGTACCCGGGCGTTCTCAGGCGGGCGCGCTCAGCGCCCGCGCGGGATGAACTCGGGCACGTCGAGCTCGGTGACCCGCAGGCCCCCGCCGCTGCGCACGGGCTCGGGCTCGGGGGCGCGACGGTAGTCGTCGCGCGCGGGAGCGCGGCGCTGGTCGTCGCGGTCGGGCCCGCGGTAGACCGGCGGCGGCGGCGGAGCGCTCTGGCGCGGGCGGCGTTCGACGCGCGGCTCGCCCATCGGCTCCTGCAGGCGCTTGGCCGGCGGCGAGCCGCCGTAGCGCGTGGCCACGACCGTGACCCAGACCTGGTCCTCGAGCGTCTCGTCGACCATCGCCCCGAAGATGATGTTGGCCTCCGGGTGGGCGGCGTCCGAGACGGCCTTGGCGGCCTCGTTGATCTCCCACAGCGACATGTCGCGCCCGCCGGTGATCGACAGCAGGATCGAGTGCGCGCCCTCCATGCTCGTCTCCAGCAGCGGCGAGGAGACGGCGATGTTGGCGGCGTCCACGGCGCGGTTCTCGCCCGTGCCCATGCCGATGCCGAGCA
>JAXDFS010000038.1:0-18282 GCA_034665465.1 Solirubrobacteraceae bacterium | reverse complement strand
CAGCAGCGGCTGGCGGAGTCCGCGTCCTGTAATCTCGTCGCCACGCGGCTGGAGATCGAGGGCGCAGCGGCCCGCGCCCGCGGGCGCGGCTGATGGAGGACTCGACGCCGGCCGCGCCACTCGACCTCCGCGAGCTGCTCGCGACGCTGCAGCGCCACGATGTCCAATACACGGTCATCGGCGGCGTCGCGGTGCAGGTTCACGGGCACCGCCGCACGACGAAGGACCTCGACCTCATTCCCGCGCCCGACCGCTCGAACCTCGAGCGACTCGCTGCCGCGCTGACCGCGCTGCGGGCTCGCCCGCGCGACCTGCCGGGCGGCGGCGCACCGACCGCTCAGCACCTGGAGAATGCGCCGATCGTCCCGCCCCTGACGACCGACCACGGCGAGCTGCACATCCTGCGCGACGTCCCGGGGGCGCCGCCGTACGACGACCTGCGTGCGCGCGCGCTCGTGATCGACCTCGACGGCATCGTGCTCGCGATCGCCGGCCTCGACGATCTCATCGCGATGAAACGCGCGAGCGGCCGGCCCGCGGACGCGCGCGACATCGCGGCGCTGACGGCGCTGCCATGACCCGCCGCGCCTGGATCGCCGCCGCCGTGATCGCGTCGTGCCTCTGCGCGTGGCCCGCCGCCGCGGCGGCCGCCATCACGCCGCTGACGCTCGCGCAGCGCTTTCAGCCGCACCTGCTGTTCGACAGCAACGAGCGCTGGCGCCCGCTGGACGTCGACAGGTTCCTCGCCGAGCCCGGCAACCAGGTCTGCGCCCGCGGGAGCGCGCCGGTCTGCGCGCCGCTGACGACGCCCGCGCAGCTGACGCCCGCCGCCGCGTTCATCGATCTGCGCGGCACGCGTTCGGATGGGCAGGACGCCGCGGCCCCCGACCTTGCGACGTGCGCGAAGTCCGCGCCCACGCTGCTGGACTGCGACCGCGGCGGCCGCTCGCGGATCTACGCGCACGTGCGGCCGGGCGGCTCGCGGACCGCGATCGACTACTGGTGGTTTCTGCGTTACAACGCGCTCGAGCGCGACCTGCACGAGGGCGACTGGGAGGGCGTGACGGTGATCGTCGACGCCCGCGGCGACCGCGTCCTGCAGGTCCACTTCCCGGCGCACATCAGCTCCTGGCGCTACGGCCGCAGGATCCCGCGACTGGACGGCGGGCGCCACGTGCGGGTGTACGTCGCCCGCGGCAGCCACGCCGCCTACCCGCGCGCCTGCACGCGCAGCCCCTGCCACCAGACCGGCGGCACGCTGCCCGAGGGCCGCTTCGACGGCCGCCGTCCCTGGGCCGGCAACGACGCCGCGGCCTGCCCCCGATCGTGCGTGCGGCTGCTGCCCGAGCAGGGCGGCGTCCCCGCGTCCTGGGATGCCTGGGACGGGCGCTGGGGCATCCCGCTGTCGCTGCTGTTCGCGCCCCCGCGGACCCCCGCGTTTCAGCCGCGCTACCAGGACCCCTTCGCCTCGACGGTCAGCAGCCGCAGCCGCTTCTAGCTGCCGGGCGTCCTCACGTCGCGCGCTCCAGCAGCGCGACGCACTCGATGTGCGGCGTCTGCGGGAACATGTCGACCGGGACGACGCGGCGCAGCGCGTAGCCGGCCTCGACGAGCTGCGCGGCGTTGGGCGCGAGCGTCGTCGGGTTGCAGGAGATGTAGACGATGCGGCGCGCATTGGCCTCGATGACGCGGCGCACGACCTTCTGCGACAGCCCGGCCCGCGGCGGGTCGAGCAGGCAGACGTCCGGCCGACCGGCCTCCTCGGCCAGCTCGCGCAGCGCCAGGCGCACGTCGCCGGCGAAGAACTTCGCGTTGTCGATCTCGTTGCGGCGCGCGTTGGAGATCGCGTCGGCGACGGCCTCCTCGACGATCTCCAGCCCCCACACCTCGCCGGCGCGGGCGGCGAGGCTCAGCCCGACCGTGCCGATCCCGCAGTACAGGTCGTAGACGCGCTCCCAGCCCTGCAGGCCCGCGAGGTCGGCGGCGATCGCGTAGAGGCGCTCGGCCATCTCGGTGTTCGTCTGAAAGAACGCCAGCGGCGAGATCGTCAGGCGCAGGCCCGAGATCTCCTCCTGCAGCTTGCGCGCGCCGGCGACGACCTCGGTCGTGCCGCCCTGGGTCGTCTCGGCGAGCGCCTCGGTGCGCGTCCACATGAGCCCCTCGCAGTCGACGGCCGCCGCGAGGCTGTCGGTGTCGAGCTCGCCGGGCCCGGAGACGAGGCGCACCTGCAGCTCGCCGGTGCGCCGGCCCTCGCGCACGACGAGGTTGCGCAGCATGCCACTGTGCGTCGCTGAGCGCCGAGTGGGTTGGCCGTCAGGCCCCGGACGCACAGGCTCGCGGCGGTCCAACGCCGTCAGCCCCTGCGCCCGACACCAGGCCACGACCTGCTCGCGCGCCGCGTTGGAGCGCTCGGAGGCCAGCAGGCAGTCCCCGATCGGCACGATCTCGTGCCACGAGCCGGGCGCGTGGAAGCCGCAGACGAGCTCGCCCGTCGCGCTCGTGCCGAAGGAGTACTCGAGCTTGTTGCGATAGCGCCACTGCTCGACCGCAGGCACGATGTCGTCGAGGACGAAACCCTCCAGGCGGCCGATGCGGGTCAGCGCATCGTGCACCTGCTCCTGCTTGACGGCGAGCTGGCGCTCGTATGGGAGCACCTGCCACGGCGCGCCCGGGTGGTCGGCGACCGGCGCGATGCGCTCGGGGCTGGGGTCGAGGACCTCGAGCGTCCGCGCCTCGGCGTAGCCGCGCTTGCGCTTGGTGATGACCGCGCGCACGCGATCGCCCGGCACGGCCCCGCCGACGAAGACGACGTAGCCGCCGCGGCCCTCGGCGCCGTTCTCCAGGCGGGCGATGCCGTTGCCGCCGTAGGCGAGGCCCTCGACGCTCAGCTCGATCTCGGCGCCACGCTCGGGACGGGTGAAGGTGGACGATTCCATCCTCCCCAGCATGGCAGGGGCGCTATCGCAGCTGCTTCTCGATCGCGGCGAGCACCGATTTGCGCTTGGCGTTGCGGCGCTCGTGGTCGCGGACCTTGCGCAGCTCGGGCGGCGAGAGCTCGCCGACGCGCGTCTTGACCTGCGCCGCCGTCAGCTCGTCATAGCCGCTGATCGGAAACTGCGAGCCGAGGCCGGCGGCGCGGCGGGCGCGGTCGACGGCGCGCATGGCGCGATCGGTCCCCGGGGCGTGGCGGGCCGCGGCGGCGACGCGGCTCATGCGCTCGCGCGCGAGCCTGCGCGTCTGCACCGCCGAGCGCTCGAGCAGGCGCTCGAGCTCGGCGATCGTGTCCTGCGTCTGTAGTCGGCCGATGTGGACGAGGTTGGCGACGAGCTCCTCGGCGTCGTCGCGGGTCATGCGCCCGCGCCGCACGGCCTCGTCGACGGTCTCCTGCAGGCGGTCGGCGGTGATCACGACGCCGCGCGCGAGCAGGTCGCGCAGCACGGCGATCGCCGCGGCGATCGTGTCCTCCCCGTCCTCTGAGCGAGGCTTGGCCTGCGGTGGCTCGCCCGCCTGTGTCTTGGCGGCCGACGAGCCTGTCTTACGGGGCTGCGGCATTCGCGGCGAGGCTAGTACACCTGGCGCAGCAGCAGCTCCAGCAGGGCCTTCTGGGCGTGGCGGCGGTTCTCGGCCTGATCCCAGATGCGCTGGCGCTCCCCGTAGAGGACCTCGGACGTGATCTCCTCGCCCGGGTGCGCGGGCAGGCAGTGCAGCGCGATCGCGCCCGGCGCCGCGAGGTCCAGCAGCTCGTCGTCGATGCGGTAGGGCGCGAGCGCCACGCGCCGCTCGTCGGCCGTGTCCTCGTCGCCCATGCTCACCCAGACGTCGGCGTAGACCGCCTGCGCACCGGCGACCGCCTCTACGGGGTCGGTCGTCAGCAGCGCCCCGGGAGCGTCGGTCAGCGCGTAGCCCTCCGGCGACGCGACGGCGACCTCCACGCCCGCGATCGCGCCGACGAGCGCCAGCGAGCGCGCGACGTTGTTGCCATCGCCGACGTAGGCCACCTTGAGGCCCTCGAGCCTGCCGAACTCCTCGCGCAGCGTCATGAGGTCGGCGAGCGCCTGGCAGGGGTGGTGGCCGGCGGTGAGCATGTTGAAGACCGGCACCGTCGCGGCGTCGGCGAGCTCCTCCAGCAGCGCGTCGGGCCCGGTGCGCACGCCGATCGCGGCCACGTGGCGCGAGAGGATGCGTGCCGTGTCGCCGACGGACTCGCCGCGCGCGAGGTGCAGCTCGCCCGAGCGCAGCACGATCGGCTGGCCGCCGAGCTCGAAGATCCCGGCCTCGAACGACAGCCGCGTGCGCGTCGAGTGCTTCTCGAAGATCAGCGCGACGCTGCGGCCCTCCAGCGCGCGCGAGGAGAGCGGCGCGGCCTTCAGCGCGTCGGCGCGGTCGAGCAGCGCGCGCAGCTCGTCGCGATCGAGCTCGGCTCCGGTGAGCAGGTGACGCGTCAAGCCGGGCAGTCTATGTCGCGATGCAGGTCCTGACCTGGAACCTCTTTCACGGCCGCTCGCTGCCGCCCGCGGGCCGCGACCTGCAGTCCGAGTTCGCCGCGGCACTCGCGGGCTGGGCGTGGGACGTCGCGCTGCTGCAGGAGGTCCCGCCCTGGTGGGGTCCCGCGCTCGGGCGCGCCTGCGACGCCCACGCGCGCACCGCCCTGACCTCGCGCAACGAGCTGCTCGCGCTGCGGCGCGCGATCGCACAGCGCGTGCCGGACGCGATCAAGTCAAACGGCGGCGGAGCGAACGTCATCCTCGTGCGCGCCGCGAGCGCGCGGATCGTCGGCCATCGCCGCGTGCTGCTGCGCCGCCTGCCCGAGCGCCGCGTCTGCCATGCCGTGGCGCTCGACAGCGGGCTGTGGTGCGCGAACCTCCACGCGCAGGTGCACTCGGGCGCGCGCGCCGGCGCGGACATCGCACGGGCGGCGGCGGCGACGCTGGCCTGGGCGGGCGGCGCGCCCGCGCTGCTCGGCGGCGACTTCAACGTCCGCGCCCCGGCCGCGGAGGGGTTCGACCACCTGGGCGGCGATGGCGTGGACCACGTCCTCGGGCACCGCGTCGGCGCGGCGGGCCCGGTCACCGTGCTCGAGCGCAGCGGCCTGTCCGACCACGCGCCGCTGCTGCTGGCCGTCAGCACGCCGTGCTGAGCGCGGCGGGCCGGCGTCAGCTTCCGGGGCGCAGCCCGAAGCCGCGCAGCATCATCAGCGCGCGCTCGCCGATCGACCCCGGCCTGGGCAGGACGCCGAGCTGGACCGCGGCGTCGTAGAGGTCGAAGAACACCCGGATGCGCCACAGGCGCGCGCGGGCCTCGTCGAGCTCGCAGTACATGACGGCGTGTACCGCAACCTCGCGGCCGCTGGCCGGAAAGCCCTCGACCTCGCCGCTGTGGGTCGCCTGCAGCAGCACGGGCACCGCGACGAAGCGCCCGTCGGTGAGGCGCTCGCCGGCGCTCTGCAGGCGGGCGTCGGGCGCCGCCGCCCGCAGCCGCGCGGCGTGCTCGACGAGCGCGCCGGGGCCGTGCAGCGGGCCCTTGAACGTCAGCGGATCCTCGTAGTGCAGGTCGGGCGCGCAGGTGGCGGCGAACTCCGCGCCGGGGTCGGCCGCCGACCACGCCGCGAGGAAGCGCTCCACGACGGCATCCGCAACGCTCACTCCGCGAGCTCCGCCATGCCCTCGACCGGCGAGCTGGGGCGCGCGTGCGTGCGCCGCGCGATCCTCCCCGCGCGGCGGGCGAGCGCGCCCGCGAGCACCCCGTGGCGGATCGCGTGCGCCATCGCGACCGGGTCCGCCGCGCGCGAGATCGCGCTCGCGCAGAGCACGGCGTCGCAGCCGAGCTCCATCGCCAGCGCGGCGTCCGACGCCGTGCCGACGCCCGCGTCGAGGATCACCGGCACGCCCGCCTGCTCGACGATCAGCGTGAGATTGGCGGGATTGGCGATCCCCTGGCCGCTGCCGATCGGGGAGCCCAGCGGCATGACCGCCGCGCAGCCGGCGTCCTCCAGGCGACGTGCCAGGACCGGGTCGTCGCTGGTGTAGGGCAGTACGACGAAGCCGTCGTCGACGAGCTGCTCGGCGGCCAGAAGCAGCTCGGGCGCGTCGGGCAGCAGCGTGCGCTCGTCGCCGATGACCTCGAGCTTGACCCAGTCGGTGCCGAGCGCCTCGCGGGCGAGCTGCGCGGTGCGGACCGCGTCGCGCGCGGTGAAGCAGCCCGCCGTGTTGGGCAGCACGTCGATCCCCTTGACGGCGATGACGTCCAGCAGCGAACCGTTCGAGCCCGGCTCGACGCGCCGCATCGCGACCGTCACGAGCTCGGTCTCGGACGCGTCGATCGCGTCGGCGAGCGTGGCCATCCGCGTGAAGCCGCCGGTGCCGAGCAGCAGGCGCGAGCCGAACGTCCGGCCGGCGATGACGAGCGGCCCGTCCATGCTCATCCGCCCTGGGTGGCGGTCACGATCTCCACGTGCGCCCCCTCGTCGACGATCTGTGTCGGCCACGCCCCGCGGCGGGCGACCTCCGAGTCGACGGCGACCGCGATGCCGGCGCGATCGGGGTCGATGTCGATCGCGAGCAGGACGTCGCGGATCGTCGGGCGCTCGCCGGGGTCGACCGGCCTGCCGTTGACGTAGATCACGCCGTCGCCCCTGCGCGGACCCTGGCGAAGCGGCCGGGCGCGAACTGCGGCGGCCCGTCGTCCCCGTCGAGGATCGCCGCCACGATCTCGCCCGTCACCGGCGCCAGCAGGATGCCGTTGCGGTGGTGGCCCGTCGCCCAGACGAGCCCGTCGACACCGGCAGCGCGGCCGAGGACCGGCGCGTTGTCGGGCGTCGCCGGCCGCAGCCCAGCCGCCGTCTCCTCGACGACGAGCTCGTGGATGCCGGGCACGAGCTCGCCGGCGTCGCGCAGCAGCTCGTAGAGCCCGCCCGCGGTGACGGTCGTGTCGAAGCCGCGCTCCTCCATCGTCGCGCCGAGCACGTAGCGCCCGTCGCCGCGCGGGACGAGATAGCCGCCCTCGAAGCGCACGATGCGCTCCAGCAGGCCCGGGCCCTCGGGGTCGCGCAGGCGCACGATCTGGCCCTTGACCGGGCGCAGCGGGATCCGTGCGCGCTCGGGCAGGCCCGCGATCGCGCCGCTCCACGCGCCCGCCGCGATGACGACCTCGCCCGCGGGCACGACCTCTCCGCCGGCCAGCCGCACGCCGCCGATGCGGCCGTCGTCGCGCATGCAGACGGCCTCGACCGCCGTGCCGCTGCGCAGGTGCGCGCCGGCGCGCAGCGCCGCCTCGGCGAGCGCGCCGACGAGCGCGCGCGGGTCGGCGGCATGGTCGCCGGGCACGGCCAGCGCCAGGCGCAGCGACGGAGCCAGCGCGGGCTCCAGGCGCCGGGCCGCGCTCGGCAGCAGGCGCTGCACGTCCAGCCCGAGCTGCAGGCGCAGCGCGAGCTCGCGCTCGAGCGCCGCCGCCTCGTCGCCATCGCGGGCGACGACAAGCGCGCCGCAGCGGCGCAGCCCGGGGTCGGCCCCGGACGCGGCCGCCAGCTCCTCGGCGAACGCCGGCCAGGCGCGGGCGCTGCGCAGACCCAGCTCGAGCAGCGCGAGCTCGCCGGGATCGGCCTCGGTGACCGGCGCGAGCATCCCGGCGGCGACGTGCGAGGTCCCGCCGCCGAGCGCGCCGCGCTCGAGCACGCAGACGGCGTGGCCGCGCTGGGCCGCGCGCCACGCGACGGCGAGCCCGATGGCACCGCCGCCGATGACGACGACGCCGGAAGCTGCGGTTCGGTCCTGCGGCATGACACCTCGCTTCGCCGGCATGATCCGGATCAGCTGTTGACGGTCGGCGTGACGCCCTCTCAGCCCGCGGTCACGGGCTCCCGTTGGTCGTAATCCTAGACGCTCGCGCGCGGCGCCCGGCGGGCGTTGCGACAATGGCCGTCGTGCTCGATCTCGGTGACCGGCGCGCCCGCCTGCAGCGGGCCGTGCTCTACCTCGTCTGCCCGGCGCAGCCCGGAGGGCGCCCGCTCGGCGACGTGCTCGCTGCCGCCCTGGCGGGCGGGGTCGACATCGTGCAGCTGCGCGACAAGCAGGCCTCCGGCGAGCAGCTGCTCGCCGCCGCCGCCACCGCGCGCCGCCTGTGCGACGAGGCGGGCGCCCTGCTGATCCTCAACGATCGCCCCGACCTCGTCGCCGCCGCGGGCGCCGACGGCTGCCACGTCGGCCAGGACGACCTGGACGTCGCCGCCGCGCGGGCGCTGGCGGGCCCGCAGGCGCTCGTGGGGCGCTCGACCCACACGCCATCGGACATCGCCGCGGCCGGGGATGCCGACTACATCGGCGTCGGCCCCGTGCACGCCACGCCGACCAAGCCCGGACGCCCGGCGGTCGGCCTGGAGCTCGTCCGCCACGCCGCCGCGCAGGCCGCGGTGCCCTTCTTCGCCATCGGCGGGATCGACGAGCGCAACGTCGCCGACGTCGTCGCGGCCGGCGCGGGCAGGATCGCCGTCGTGCGCGCGATCGCGGCCGCCGCCGACCCGCAGGCCGCCGCCGCCGCACTGCGCGCAGCGCTGGGCCGGGAGCTCGCCCATGGCCGCGCGTAGCCGCAAGCGCCGGCGCGGCGGGCGCAGCGGCGCGGGTCCCGGCGCGCCCCCGGCGCCGCGACCCGCCGCGCAATCAGCGGCGCCCGCGCCGCCCATCCCCGCCGGCGCCGGCGAGCAGCCGGCGCGCGGCTACGCCCGCGGCCGCGCGCGCGACGAGGCGATCCGCGCGCAGCTCGAGCCCCTGGCGCCCGGCGAGCGCCCGGGCATCGTCACGGTCGCCGCCGTCATCGCGTTCCTCTTCGCGATCGGCAACGTCCTGACCGCGCTCACCGGCAAGGACCTCTCCGGCGCAGCCGGCAACCCGGTCGTCACCACGGCCATAACGACGGCGGTGCTCGTCATGGCCGGGGCCGGGATGCTCGCCCGCCAGTACTGGGCGGTGCTCGGCTTCCAGACGATCCTCGGCATCCAGATCGTCTTTCTGTCGCTGTATCTCATCGGCGTGCAGAAGTGGTGGCAGGCGATCGTGTGCGTCGTGGCGATCGGCCTCATGGGCTGGCTGTTCTGGCGCCTCGTCAGGCCGATGGCGCGCCTGCAGATGCCAGACCGGCCCGGAGAAGCGAGTCGATAGGGTCAGCGACGTGGCCGAGTCCTCCTATGACTGCATCGTCATCGGCTCCGGGCCGGGCGGCTACGTCGCCGCCATCCGGGCCGCGCAGCTGGGCATGCGCACCGCTGTCGTCGAGTCCGACCAGATCGGCGGGCGCTGCCTGAACTACGCCTGCATCCCCGCGAAGGCGGTGCTGCGCGTCGCCGACGTGCTCACCGAGATCCGCGGCGCCGGCGACTTCGGCATCACGGTCTCGGCGCCCGAGGTCGACTTCGCCGCTGTCAGCGCGCGCCGGCTGAAGGTCGTCAAGACGCTCACCGGCGGCGTCGCCGGCCTGATGAAGAAGAACGGGATCGACGTCATCGAGGGCTTCGGCTCGGTCACCGACGAGGCCAACGTGAAGATCGGCGGCAACTTCGACGGGACCGAGATCGCCGCGACGACGGTGATCCTCGCCACGGGCTCGGTCAAGAAGGCGCTGCCGGGCACGCAGTTCGGCGGGCGCGTCATCGGCACCGAGGAGGCGTGGGCCCTGCAGGAGCTGCCGGCGACGCTCGCCGTGGTCGGGGCCGGCGCGTCGGGCACCGAGATCGCCTCGGCCTACGCCCGCCTGGGCAGCAAGGTCACGCTGTACGAGGGCCTGGACCGCGTGCTGCCCACCGAGGACGCCGACGTGTCCAAGATCGCCGACCGCGGCTTCAAGAAGCAGGGCATCGACGTCCGCACCGGCGTCTTCGTCGAGGAGGTCGTCTCGGCGGGTGACGGCGTGACCTTCTCGGTCGCGGGCGAGCCCGCGCGCGCGGACTGGCTCGTCATCGCGGCCGGGCGCTCCCCGGACGTCGAGGGCCTCGGCCTGCAGGAAGCGGGCATCGAGCTCACCGACGGCGGGCTCGTCGCCGTCGACGGCGCGCTGCGCACCTCGCTCGCGGGCGTGTACGCCATCGGCGACCTCGTCCCCGGCCCCGCGCTCGCCCACAAGGCCTCCGACGAGGGCATCATCGCCGCGGAGGACGCCGCCGGGCTGGAGACGCACGCGATCGACTACATCGACATCCCGCGGGCGACCTTCTGCTACCCGAACGTCGGCAGCTTCGGCCTCACCGAGCAGCAGGCGCGCGACGCCGGCCATGACGTCGTCGTCGGCAAGCTGCAGTTCGGCGCGGTCGGCGCCGGCACGGTCTACGGCGACCGCACGGGCCTCGTGAAGATCATCGGCGACAGCACGTACGGCGAGCTGCTCGGCGGCCACATCGTCGGGACGCGCGCGACCGAGCTCATCCAGGAGCTGGTCAACGTGCGCGCGCTCGAGGGCGGCTTCGCCGAGGTCGCGCGCATCGTGCATGGCCATCCGACGCTGTCGGAGGCGGTCATGGAGGCCGCCCGCGACGCCGACGGCTGGCTCATCCACGGCTGACGGGGCGCCCTCGCGCCGGTAACACCGGGGACGCGGCTACGGTTGTGCGTGTGGAGCTCGACGCCTCCCCCCGGCCGGCCTTCTACTTCGACCTCGCCAGCCCGGAGGCCTACCTCGTCGCAGAGCGGATCATCTGCCGGCTGCCCGCCGCCGAGTGGATCCCGATCGCGGCCTCGCGGCTGCCCGGCGCGGACACGCTGGAGGGCTTTCGCTGCGCCACCGACCGCGAGGCCTTCTTCGATCGCATCGAGCGCACCGCAGAGCGCCGCGGCCTGCAGCCGGTGCGCTGGCCCGAGCCGTTCCCGTGCGACACCGCCTTCGCGATGCGCGCCGCGACGTACGCCCGCCAGATCGGGCGCGCGGTCGCCTTCTCGCTGGCGGCGTTCCGCCAGGCCTTCGCCGCCGGGCGCGACCTCGGCGCCCCCGACAGCGTGCTCATCGCGGGTGCGGCCTGCGAGATGCACCCGCGCGCGATCCTCAAGGCGGCGTCGCTGTCGTCGATCGCCGTCGCGCTCGACGACGCAACGGCGCTGGCGCAGGAGCGCGGCGTGCGCGACGTGCCCGCGCTCTGGCTGCCCGACGGGCGGGTCTTCCACGGCGAGGACGCCCTCGATGGCGTCTCCCGCGCGCTCGCGGCGTAGCCTGTTTGAGACCCGGCACTTCCGGCAAGGAGGCCCCCGCATGACACCGTTTTCTGGACCAATCTTCGCCCGCCGCGTGGCTGCCTCGCTCGCGACCGGAGCGCTCTTCACGACGCTGGTTGCGGCCGCGCCTGTCCAGCAGAAGGCCAGCCACAAGGGCTGGCCCGTGATCGACGGCAGCACGATCATCAATCACGACGACCAGTCGCAGCCGCTGCAGGGCGTCGCGGACAAGCACAACGAGCTGCTCGGCGGGCACGGCGACGACACGATCACCGCCGGCGACGCGGGCGACGTGATGTGGGGCGACTACAAGGCCTCCGGCCAGCCGACCACGCAGAAGGACGTCATCACCGGCGGTGCCGGCAAGGACTTCATCTATGCCAGCCACGGGACGAACACGATCGTCACCGGGGGCGGCGCCGATCAGGTCCACGCGCACTTCGGGCGCGGCACGATCACCTGCGCGACGAAGAAGCCGCTCATCTTCCTCAGCCACCGCTCCCAGAAGAAGTACAAGCTGCACGGCTGCACCCGGATCACGTTCCGCAGCAGCCTCTGATCGCCTCGGCGCGCGCGCCTCCGGCGAGCTACGTTTGGTGCATGAGGGCCAATCGCAGCTACCGGCTGCTGCACACGCGCGCCAACCGCCTGCCGGCGCGGATGGATCCGACGCGCATCGATCACCTCGAGGTCGTCGAGGTCGCCTCGGGCGAGGTCGTGCTGTTCTGGGACCTCGCCGCACCGGAGGCCGCCCGCCGGGCCCGCAGGCTGCGCGAGGACCTCGCCGGCCTCGACGAGGGGGAGTTCCTCGCCCGCTGGGGCGAGAGCTAGGAGCGACCCCCTCTCGCCACTCGGTGGCCCTCCACGAGCGTCTAGTCCCTGCGGCCGGTGAGCGCGAGGCCGGCGCCGAGGCCGATCATCACGACCCCGCCGGTTCCGCCGATCGCCGCCAGGCGCTGCGGCGAGCCCAGCAGCCATGTCCTCGCCGCTCCCGCCGCCAGCGCCCACATGCTGTCGCAGACCAGCGCCAGCAGGCAGAAGACCGCGCCCAGCGTGAGCAGCTGCAGCGGCACGGCGCCCGACGAGCGATCGACGAACTGCGGCAGGATCGCCACGAAGAACACGATGACCTTGGGATTGAAGATCCCCACGACGAACGCGTCGGCGAGGATCCGCCGGACGAGCTTGGGCTCGACGGGGGCGTCGAGCGCGGCGACGAGCGAACGGCGATGGCGGAAGGTCTGCACCCCCAGGTAGACGAGGTAGGCCGCGCCGACGAGCTTGATCGCGGTGAAGACGTGGATCGACTCCTGCACGAGCGCGCCGATCCCCAGCGCCACGGCGATCACCTGCACATAGACGCCCGCCGCGTTGCCGACGACGGTCGCCAGGCCGGCGCGCGCGCCGAGCGTCAGCGACCGCGTCACGACGAACAGCACGCTCGGGCCGGGCACGAGGATCAGCACCACGGCGATGACGACGAACGCGAGGAGGTGCTCGGTGGGCAGCACGGGCCCGAGCGTACCGGCCGGGCTACAGCGCCGCGAGCGCCTCGCGCGCCGCGCGCTCGCCGGAGCGGATCGCCCCGTCCATGTAGCCGTTCCAGTACGTCGAGGTCTCGGTGCCCGCCCAGTGGATGCGCCCGACCGGCTCGCGCAGCGCGGGGCCGTACGTCGTCAGCAGGCCGGGTGGCGCGACGCCGACGGGACAGCCGCGCGAGTACGGCTCGGCCGCCCAGTCCATCTCGAGGTAGTCGATCGCATCCAGCGCCCGCGGCCCGAAGGAGCGCGCGAAGCTCGCCAGCGCGGCGGCGCGGCGCTCGCTCGCCCCCAGTCGCGTGAAGCCGCGCGCCTCGTCGCCGCCGATGAAGCCCAGCAGCACGCCGGGGCGCCCCGATCGCGGCGAGCTGTCGAACGTCACGTTGCACGGCCCGGTGTCCGAGACCGACGAGCCGTTGAGCCCGTCGGCACGCCAGAACGGGCGCTCGTAGACCGCCTGGACCTTCACGAGGTGGCCCTGGGCCATGCGCTGCGTCAGCCCGTCGCGCAGCGCGGGCAGGGCCGGTTCGTAGGCGATGCGGCCGGCCAGCGCCGGCGGCAGCGCGACGATGACCTGCCGCGCGCGGTTGACGTAGCGGTCGGAGACGACGTCGGCGTAGCCCGTCCCGGCGACGATCCGACGCACGGGCGCGTTGCGCACGATCCGCCGCCCGAGCCCGCGGGCGAGCCGGTCGGCGATCTGCTGGGTCCCGCCGTCGATGCGGTCCTGCTGGGCGCCGGCGCGCGTGTTGAAATTGCGCTCGAAGGTCCCCGGCGTGCGCTCGTCCCCCGAGGCCGCGATGTAGAAGAGCGCGAACAGCAGCGAGACCTCGCGCGGCTCGGCTCCGAAGATCGGCCGCGATGCCGCCCTGCTGAGGTCGGCGAAGCGCCTGCCGCCGGTCGAGTTGCGCCGGATCCAGTCGCCCAGCGACTGCGCGTCGAGCTCCGCCGCCCCCGGCGCGCTGTGCGGCGCGTCGACGGGGACCTTCAGCGCCATCGAGTCCAGGCGCGGGATGACCAGCAGCAGGTCGACGAGCAGGGACGGGTCCGGCGGCGCGGTGCCGGTGGGCCCGGTGTCGGAATACGTACTGCGCCGCCCGCCCGCGTAGTAGACGTTCTTGCCCTGGGCGTAGCTGGGGAACGTCTCGATGCCGAACTCGTCGACGAGCGCCCGGATGTGGTTCTGGGTCGGCCCGATGAACTCCGCGCCGAGGTCGACGACCTCGCCCCCGGCGATCACGCGATCGAACATCCGCCCGCCGACGCGGTCGCGCGCCTCGAGCACCGCGACCGAGCGCCCGGCGCGCACGACCTCGCGCGCGGCGATCAGGCCCGCCAGCCCCGCGCCGACCACCACCACGTCCTCGCGCCGATGAGCCCGGCGGCGGGCGGGCACGCGCTTCGCGGCGCCGGCCGGGACGCCCCCGGCCGCGGCCGCGGCCGCGGCGGCGCCCGCGGCGACGAGCCGGCGCCGGGTGAAGCGAGACGCGGTCACGAGGCCCTGCGTCCGATCAGACGAGCTCCGAGGGGAAGGGCAGCAGCGCGCAGAGCGCGCGCCAGACGGCGGTCGAGCCGCAGGGGACGAGCGCGACGTCGCCCAGGGCCGCGATCGGCGTGCACAGCAGCATCCCGCCGGGCCCGCCGTCGACGACGACCACCTCGCGCGTGCGAGGGCCGTCGGCGGCCGCCCATTGCGCCCGGGCGCGCCAGTGGACGGCGCCCTCCGCGCTCAGCACAGCCCGCACGTCCTCCGGCAGGTCGCTGTCCTGCCGGGCGTCTTCGAGATCGCCGTACGGACCGACGGCCGCCTCGCCGTCGGGCCGGACGGGACGCGGGCCGAGACCCACGAGCAGCGCGATCTGCAGCGGCAGGTCCTGCACGATGCCCGTCATGAGCGCGTCCTCGGCGTCCGAAGCCGCCAGGACGTACCCGTCGGCTCCGAACAGCCCGTCGGCGCACACGGTCCCGGCGGGGGCGCACGCGGCCAGCTCGATGGCGCCCAGAGGCCCGGCGAGCACTGCGTCCGCACGGTCGGCACGCGTCGCCCCGGCATCCAGCGCGGCGCGCAGGCACGGCGGCAGCACCGCGACGGGGACGCTCACGGCTGCGTCTCCAGCGCCAGCGATTGCGCGATCTCGTCGAGTGTCGGCTGCAGCCCGGGGAAGCGATCGTTCGGACAGACGGCGCCGAGCAGCACCCCCGTGTCGCCGGCGATCGCCGACCACTGACGCAGCGTCAGCGCGTCGCTGCCCTGCCGGTAGCCGATCGTCGAGACGATCGCCTCCGCGCCCGCGAGCGTCGTTGGCTGCTGGTCGATGACGAGGGCATCGGTGAGCACGCCGGCGAGGCTTGCGATCCGCGTGCGCGTGTAGCGGGCGAGATCGATGTCGTCGCCGGCGACGTCCTCGAAGATGAGCGAGACCGCGCAGCGAAAGGGGTCGCCGTCGCGCTCGGGCTCGACGAGCAGCGCCACGGTTCCCGGCGTCGGGGACGCTGCCGACCAGTCCTCGGGGGCCGTGAGGTCGAAGGACGACGGGATCACGTGGACCTCCCTCGACGCATCGCCGCCGGCAGCAGGAACGCGGGGCCCATCGTTGCCGCGACGAGGAACGCCAGTCCCATGAAGACGAAGAACACCGCCAACGCCGCCATCGCCAGCCCCAGCACGACCGGATGTCGCACGTCGGCCACCAGGGTGAGGTCGGCGAAGACGAACATACCGACAGCCGACATGGCCAGGCAGGGCCCGCAGGCCTGCCAGCGGGAGAGCGACAATGGGTACGCGACCACCGGCACCTTGATCAGCATGAGATGCGATTGGGTCCCGCGCCACATGCCGATCACGCCCCAGACCGCGAGCGGCACGGTCGGCACCGTCACGACGAGAAAGAGCGCACCGACGACACCGATCCGCGGGAACAGCGCCCAGATGGCGAGCGTCGCCACGGTGACGACCCCGGCCATCACCAGCCCCACCCCCTGACGCCGCATCGCTGCGCGCACGTACGTCACAGGATCTTGCTCGCGAAGTGAAAGACCTTCTTCGCGCCTCCGATGACGACCTTGCCCGCTGCCCGCTGCGGGGCCGTGATGATCTTGAGCGCGGGCCTGATGAAAGGGTCGTAGAGCTTGCCGGCCACGTAGTCGCCGGCGATGGCACCGCCGCCGACGAGGAACGGGCAGGCCCCGATCGCAAGGCCGCCGGTCGCGCCCGTGACGCCGCCGCACGCCGCCGCGCCGGCGGCGGCGCCCCCTGCGGCAGCGGCCTTCTGCACGGCGGCCTTCTCGATGGCGTCGGGGGCGCTGCGCCCCTCCGCGAGCCCGGCCGTCAGGTTCAGTGCGTCGCCGAGACCCGGGACTGCCCGCAAGAACGGGACCTTGCGGATCGACTCGGCCTTCTTCAGCAGGCCGAGGCTCTCCTGCAGGTCCTCCGCGGACCGGTACATCCGCCGCGCCCACGCATGCTCCTTGTAGTACTGGTCGGCGCGCTCGAGGGTCTTGAGCGCCGACGCGGCCTTGAGGTACTCCTCGCGCTGCTCCTGCAGAGCCAGGTAGAGGCCCGCGAAGTCCCACGCGCCGGGGTGGGTGAACTCGTGGCCGAATTCCCGCGAGTGCTCGGCGAACTTCTTCGGGAAGTGGCTCAGCTCGACGGCGAACGCCCGCAGGTCGCTTCCGGCATCGGCCACGACGGCTTTCGCGGCGACGCCGATGATCGTGCGGGAGTCGCCTTCGATCGTCCGGGACGCTGCAGCGAGGTCGTTGCCGGCGGCGTAGAGCCCGAGGCGTACGTGCGTCGCCAGCTCCGGCGGGATGCCGCCCTGCGGCAGCGCCTCGACGGCGGTTCCGGCGTCAGCCACGTCGCCGGCGATCCGCGACAGCCGCAGCGCGGACCTCGCCATGACGACCGGCTCGAAGCGGACAGCGCCGGCGCTCTCGCTCACGCGTGCCTCGCGGCTGCGGTGCGCCGGTCCTCGTCGGCCTGCTCGCGCGCGCGGCGGTCACGCTCGTCGGCATCCCAGCCGGCCTGGTCTCGCCGCAGCTGATCGGCCTCGTCCGACAGCAGCGCGGCGAGATGCGCGAGGCGCAGCGCGGTGTGCGAGACGAGGTCGGCCGATCCTTTCAGCGAGCCGTTGAGACGCGTGCGCCCATGCGCGGCGTACGCATCTGCCGGCAGCGCCTGCACGATCGACCCGCCTACGCCGTCGAGCCGGCCGGCGATCGAGGCGATCGCGCTGCCGAGCGCCTCCATCGCACCGGGATCGCCAACGGGACGCGGTCGCATCGCCGGCGATGGTAATGCAGATCGCCGGCGAAGTCACCGAAACCCCCTCGAATGCCAATACCAGTGAAACCGGTCTGACCGGGGCCCCTGCAGACGCCCGGTACGCTAGACGCGGATGGCAGAACACGTCGCGGACACCGCCGAGCACGCCGGTCTCCCGGAGCCGGACGTCGCGCGCGAGTGGCTGGCGGCGATGACCCTCATCCGGCGCTTCGAGGAGCGCGCGGGCGAGATGTACGCCAAGGCAAAGGTCGGCGGCTTCCTGCATCTCGCGATCGGCGAGGAGGCGACGATCGTCGGCTCCGCGCGCGCCCTTCGCGACCAGGACTACCTCATCTCGACATACCGCTCGCACGGCCACACGCTGGCGCGCGGCAGCGACCCCAACAGGGTCATGGCCGAGCTCTTCGGCCGCGTGGACGGGCTCTGCAAGGGCCGCGGCGGGTCGATGCACATGTTCGATCTCGAGAAGCGCTTCATGGGCGGCTACGGGATCGTCGGCGGCAACCTGCCGATCGCGGCGGGCTTCGCCCTGGCCTCCGACTACAGCGGCCGCGACGAGGCCACGTTGTGCCAGTTCGGCGACGGCGCATCCAACCAGGGCACGTTCGGCGAGACGATGAACCTCGCCGCGCTCTGGCGCCTGCCGGTCGTCTTCATGATCACCAACAACCGCTTCGGGATGGGGACCTCGCTCGAGCGCCACTCGGCGATGACCGACCTGCTGCGCAAGGGCGAGGGCTTCGGCGTGCCGGGCATGCGCTGCGACGGCATGGACGTCGTGGACACCCATCGCGTCACCAGCGAAGCGCTGGCGATCGCCCGCGACGAGCGCCGCCCGGTGCTCGTCGAGGCGCTGACCTACCGCTTCCGCGGGCACTCGATGGCCGACCCCGAGGAGTACCGCACCAAGGAGCAGGTCGACGAGTGGCGCAAGCGCGACCCGATGACCGTCTTCGGCGACCAGCTCGTGGCGGCCGGGATCCTCGACGAGGACGAGCGCCTGCGCCTGGACGTCGAGACCGTCGAGCGCGTCGACGCGGCCGTCGCCTTCGCCGATGCCTCCCCGCACCCCGGCCCGAACGACCTCTACGACGACATCTACGTGCTCGGCGACCAGGTCCGCGGCTGGTACTCGGTCGACGAGCGCACCCCGACACCGCACCGCGGCGAGGACGAGCGCGGGATGGACAGCGCCGACCTGCCGCGCTCCGAGCACGAGGGCGGCGCCGCGCCCAAGCCCGCCGACGCGGCCCAGCGCAGCGCCGACTGATGG
>JAXDFS010000037.1:0-6859 GCA_034665465.1 Solirubrobacteraceae bacterium | reverse complement strand
GGCTGCACGCTCGTCCCCGGCTCGCTGCAACGCGTCCTGCAGATGGCGGCCCTGCGCGAGCAGGGCTGGAGCCTCGACGAGATCGCCCTGCGCTACGAGGTCTCGCGCGAGCGCGTGCGCCAGATCCTGCGCGCGCACGGCGGCCCCGAGCCGCAGGCGATCGCCGACGCCCGGCGGCGCCGCGCCGAGGGACTTGCCGAGGCGCGCATCGACGAGCTGCTCGCGCTCTGGCGCGCCGGCGAGCGCGCCGGCAGCGTCGCGGGCAAGCTCGGGCTGCAGGCCGTCGCCTGCCGCAGCACGATCGAGCGCTTCGCGACCGACGTCGACCGCGCCGCGCGGCGCGCGAGCATGGCGGGCGCCCGCGGGGCACGCACGTACTCCGACCGCGACATCATCCTCGCGCTGACCTCCGTCACGAAGCGCCTGCGCCACGTCCCGAGCGCGAAGGAGTACGCCGCCGTCGCCCGCGACCTCGGGTACCCGAGCCTCGCGACGGTCCTCAACCGCATGGGCGGCTGGTCCAACGCGATCGCCGCCGCGGGCCTGCGCCCCGCCGCCGTCGCGCCCGCCCGCTCGCGCGCGCGGCGCTGGACCGAGGAGGCCTGCTGGGAGGCGCTGGAGCGCGCGGTCGACGAGCTCGGCGAGATCCCGTCCGTGCTCGCCTACGAGCGCCTCGCCGCCGGCCGGCGCGACCTGCCGTCGTCGGCGACGATCCGCAACCGCCTCGGCCGCTGGAGCTCGCTCGCGACCCGTATCGCCTCGCAGCGTGAGATCGCGACCCAGGCCTACGCGCGGTCAGCCGGCAGCACCGTCGGCGCGTAGGGCCGCCGCGCCCGCGCAGTCGCGCTCGCGTACGCGGCGCTGGACCGAGGACGCCTGCTGGAAGGCGCTCGAGCGTGCCGTCGCAGAGCTCGAGGAGGTCCCGTCGGTGCTGGCCTACGAGCGCTTCGCGGCGGGCCGCAGCGACCTGCCGTCCTCGGCGACGATCCGCAACCGCCTCGGCCGCTGGAGCTCGCTCGTCACCCGGCTGGCGGCCCAGCGCGAGCTGGCCCGCCACGGGCAGGCGTTCGCGCAGTCAGCCGACGCGGGCATCGGCGCCGGCGCCGGCGCGTAACTGCGCCAGCCCGTCGCGCAGATACAGCACGACCGCGTACCAGGCCAGCGCGAGGCCGATGTACAGCAGCACCTCGGCGAACGTGCCGAGCCCGACGAGGGCGAAGAAGATCGCCGACATCGTGGGCCACACCGCTGCTCGTCCGGGCCAGTTGATCTTCAGCTCCAGGCCGCGGCGCTGGGCCAGCAGCCCGACGACGAGCAGGAACACCTCGCGGAAGACCAGCAGGGCGATCGCCCAGCGCGGCAGTAGCTCGAAGTGCCAGCAGACGACGACGCCGGAGATCACCAGCAGGCGATCGACCAACGGGTCCAGCAGCGCGCCGAAGCGGCTGTACTGGCCCGTCAGGCGAGCTGCGATCCCGTCGGCGTAGTCGCTCCAGGAGATCACCGCGAAGATCACCGCGGGCAGCGCGTCGGTGCCCGAGTCGGAGCCGAGCGCGAGGACGAGGAAGACCGGGATCAGCGCGAGGCGCACGAAGCCGATCGCGTTGGGGATCGTCGCGACGTGCCACGGCTGGTCGCGCAGCGTCTCGGGCGGCGGCGGGCCGGAGCGGTCCAGGCCGGCGAGGCGGCGGAACGTCAGCCGCGCGCGCTCGGCCGCCTGCCCGACCTGCTCGGCTACGGGAGCGTCCGCCACAGCTCGGCCACGGTCTCGGCGGCGCCCTCGAGCGCCACCCCGCCCTCCACGTCCTCCAGGCCCCGCCGGCGCTGGGCCTCGATCCGGCCCTCCTTCAGCGAGCGCCGGCCGATCGTCAGCCGCAGCGGGCAGCCCAGCAGCTCGGCGTCGGCGAACTTCGCGCCCGGGCCCAGGTCGCGGTCGTCGAGCAGCACGTCCAGGCCGCTCGCCCGCAGCTCCTCGTAGAGCTTCTCGGCGGCGGCGAGCTCCTCGCTGCCGGCCTTGCCGAGCACGACGATCTCGACGTCCCACGGCGCCAGCGCGCGCGGCCAGGCGATCCCCTTCTCGTCGGCGAACTGCTCGACGGCGGCGGCCGCGATCCGCGCCGGCCCGATCCCGTAGGAGCCCATCCAGATGAGCTGCGTCGCGCCCTGCTCGTCGAGGTAGGTCGCGCCCAGTGGATCGGAGAAGCGCGTGCCCAGCTTGAAGATGTTGCCGACCTCGATCGCCGGCTCGATCGTGATCTCGTGGCCGTCGACCCTGTCGCCGGCCACGACCGAACGCACGTCGCCGCGCTCGAAGGCGAAGTCGCGCCCGGGCTGCACGCCGCGCAGGTGATGGTCGGGCTCGTTGGCGCCGACGATCCAGCCGCCGTCGCCGACGGCGTCGTCGAGCAGCACGTGCACGTCGGCCCCGACCGGGCCGATGAAGCCGGGCGGTCCGATGCGGTCGCGCACCTCGTCGTCCTTGGCCGGCCGAAACGGCGCGCCGAGCGCGTTGGCGAGCTTGATCTCGTTGACCCGGTGATCGCCGCGCACGAGTACCAGTACGAGACCGCGGCCCTCGGCGATGACCGGGAACGCCTTCAGCAGCGTGCCGGGCTCCACGCCGAGCCGGCGCGAGACGTCCTCGATCGTCGTCGCGCCGGGGGTGTGCACGGACGCGGGCACCGGGAGCGGCTCGGGCAGGTCGACCGGCTTGGCCTCGGCGGTCGCGACCTCGACGTTGGCGGCGTAGCCGGGCGCCAGCGCGACCTCGTTCTCGCCCGCGGCGCAGGGCGCCATGTACTCGTGGGCCCCGAAGCCGCCCATCATGCCGACGTCGGACTCGACGCTGTACCACTCCAGGCCGGCGCGGTCGAAGATCCGGTCGTAGGCGGCGACGTGCTGCTCGTAGCTGGCCGCGAGCCCGTCGAGGTCGCGATCGAAGCTGTAGGAGTCCTTCATGACGAACTCGCGCGTGCGCAGCACCCCCGCCCGCGGGCGCGGCTCGTCGCGCTCCTTGGTCTGGAAGTGATAGAGGATCTTGGGCAGGTCGCGGTAGGAGCGCACGAACTGCGCCACGTGCGTCGTGACGCACTCCTCGTGGGTCATCGCGAGCACCATGTCGGCGCCCTTGCGGTCCTTGAGCTTGAAGAGCTCGTCGATCTCGTAGCGCCCGCTGCGGCGCCACAGCTCGGCCGGCAGCAGCACCGGCATCAGCATCTCCTGGCCGCCGATCGCGTCCATCTCCTCGCGGACGATCTGGACGATCCGCTGGTGCACGCGCCAGCCGGCGGGCAGCCAGGACCACAGCCCCGATCCGATCTGGCGGACGAGGCCCGCGCGGACCATCAGCTTGTGCGAGAGCGCCTCGGCGTCGGCAGGCGGTTCGCGTTCGGTCGGCAGCAGCAGGTGTGAGAGTCGGGTCATCGGTGTCGCGCAAGCCTACGCGGGTAGAGTCCGCAGGAGACCTGCCGATGAGAGGAGAACAGCCCTATGGCCTTTGAGGTTCCGCCCCTGCCGTACGCCCCCGACGCGCTCGAGCCGCACATCGACGCGCAGACGATGTCGCTGCATCACGACAAGCACCATCAGGCGTACGTCGACAAGCTCAACGCCGCGCTGGAGGGAACCGAGCACGCGGACGCGTCGATCGAGGACATCATCGCCAATCTCGACGCGATTCCCGAGGACAAGCGGACGGCGGTGCGCAACCACGGCGGCGGCCACCTGAACCACTCCCTGTTCTGGAAGTCGATGAGCCCGGATGGCGGCGGCGCCCCCGAAGGCGACCTCGCGGCGGCGATCGACAGCACGTTCGGCTCCTTCGACGAGTTCAAGGAGAAGTTCGAGGCGGCGGGCGCCGGCCAGTTCGGCTCGGGCTGGGTCTGGCTCGTCGTCGACGGCGGCGAGCTGGCGATCACCAGCACGCCCAACCAGGACAGTCCGCTGAGCGACGGCAAGCTGACGCTGCTCGGCAACGACGTGTGGGAGCACGCCTACTACCTCAAGTACCAGAACAAGCGTCCGGCGTACCTCAAGGAGTGGTGGAACACCGTCGACTGGGCAGAAGTGGCGACGCGCTACAGCGCGGCGACCGCCTGACCGATACAAGGGGCGGAACTCCGTCCCGACAGCGGTGTTCTCAATGCGCGGGACGGCATAGGCAAGCCGTCCCGCCGGCCGCGTTCAAACCACGTCTGGCAGGAGCTCCATGAGGCTGACCATCCGCACGACCGTCCTTGCGCTCATCCTGGGTGCGCTGCTCGCGCCCGCCGCGCATGCGAGCCCGCTGCAGACATCGATCATGATGGACGACGACCTGCTGGTCTACCGCGACGACGCGACCGCCGCGCGCGCGCTGACGCAGATGAAGTCGCTGGGCGTGGACACGATCCGCGTCACCGTGCTCTGGAGCGTCGTGGCCAACAACGCGCGCCCCACGAAGGCCGAGATCGCCAAGCTCAAGGGCAAGGCCAAGGAGAAGGCCCGTCGCCAGGCGCGGCGCTTCAAGGGGACCAACCCGGCGACGTACCCGGCCCAGAACTGGGACCGCTACGACAACCTCCTGAAGGCTGCCAGCGATCGCGGCATCAAGGTCTATTTCAACGTCACCGGCCCCGGGCCGCTGTGGGCCTCCACGCCGCCCCCGAAGAGCCTGCGGCGCATCGCCGCGACCTACAAGCCGAAGGTGGGCGCCTTCAAGCAGTACGTCACCGCCGTCGGGACCCGCTACGGCGGCAGCTACCGCGACGAGAACGGCAGCCACGGGCTGCTGCCGCGCGTGAGCTTCTGGTCGCTGTGGAACGAGCCCAACCAGGGCGGCTGGCTGACGCCGCAGTGGGAGACCCGCGGCGGGCAGAAGATCGCGACCTCGCCGATCCTGTACCGCAAGCTCTACCAGGCCGGCTACCAGGGCCTCGCAGCCAGCGGCCACCGCGTCGACAACGACGTGATCCTGATGGGCGAGACGGCTCCGCTGGGCTCTGACGCCAAGACCGAGAAGTCGCCGATGCGCCCCAAGGAGTTCCTGCGCGAGCTGTTCTGCATCGGGCCCGACGGCAACCCCTACACCGGCGCCGCAGCGTCGATTCGCGAGTGCGGCGACTTCGCGTCGGGCGGCCCGCTGCGCGCCAACGGCTACGCGCACCACCCGTACACGAAGAACGTCGCCCCGACGGTGCGCGATCCCAACCCCGACTCGGTGACGATGGCGAACATCGACGATCTGGGCACGACGCTCGACGACATCGCGTCCAAGACCAACGACGTGCCCTCGGGCCTGCCGCTCTTCATGACCGAGTTCGGCTTCGAGACCAACCCGCCCGATCCGTTCTCGGGCATCGACCCCAACCTGCAGGCGAAGTACAACGTGCAGGGCGAGTTCATGGCCTACAGCAACCCGCGGATCGCGTCGCAGGCGCAGTTCCTGCTCGCCGACGTCGCGCCGGATCGCAAGCATGCCCGCGGCAGCAAGGCCTACTGGTTCACCTACCAGTCGGGCCTCTTCTACACCGCGGGCAAGCTCATCGGCATCGCCAAGCCGGCCGCGTTCTCCTACGCGATCCCGTTCCTGGTGACGCCGACCGGCATCGATCCCGTCAGCGGCGCGGTGACGTTCAGCTTCTGGGGACAGCTGCGGCTGCTCGCCAACGGGCTACCGGGCGCCGCGGCCACGATCCAGTATCGCCCGAAGGACGGCTCCGCGGACTGGGCGACGGTCGGCGACCCGATCCCGGTCGACCAGCTGGGCTACTTCACCGCGACGGCATCCGGGCCTCCCGGCGTGCCGGTCGACTGGCGCGCGGCGGTCGTCAACCCGGTTGACGGCAGCATCGCGGCGTCGAGCCCGGGCGCCGACGGCTCCTGATCGCACCTCGCCGGCCCGGCGCGTGGGACTCCGTCCCGCGCGCCGGCCACCGGCTGCGCTGATCAGGCCCGCGTGAAGCGCCGGCCGGCGACCGGCGAGAGGTCCTCGTCGATCACGAGCGCCGCGAGCACGTCCTCGCCGCCGTCGTTGGCGGCGGCCTCGGCCTTCTCGATCGCCGCCAGGCGCTCGGGCGTCATGGCCGTCGCGTCCTCGTTGGCCTCGAGCCATGCCGCGCCCTCGGCGGCCGCGCCCTCGTCGACGTCGATGCGCCTGGACGTCGCGTACTTGTCGATCTCTTCGAAGAGGACGTCGACGAGCTGTTCGGTCCTGACCTTGCGCAGCGGCTTGCCGCGGCTGAAGATCAGCCCCTCGTTGCGGGCGCCCGTGATGCCGAAGTCGGCGTGCGAGGCCTCGCCGATGCCGTTGACCGCGCAGCCGAGCACGGCGACCTCGATCGGGTCCTCGTAGGCCTCCAGGCGGCGCTCGATCTCGGCGACGACCGTGTCCATGTCGAACTGCAGGCGCCCGCAGGTCGGGCAGGCGATGAGCACCGGGCCGCGCTCGCGCAGCTGCAGCGCCTTGAGGATCTCCCAGGCGACCTTGACCTCCTCCTCGGCGTGGAACGTCGAGAGGCTGATGCGGATCGTGTCGCCGATGCCGTCCGCGAGCAGTGCGCCGAGGCCGACGGCCGACTTCAGGCTGCCCGACCACTTCGTGCCGGCCTCGGTGATGCCGAGGTGCAGCGGGTGGTCGATCTTCTCGCTCAGCAGGCGGTTGGAGGCGATCGTGTTCGGCACGTTCGTGGACTTGATCGAGACCTTGAAGTCGTAGAAGTCGAGGCGGTGCATGAGCTCGACGAACTCCGTCGCGGCCGCGGTCAGCGCCTCGACGGGGTGCTCGCGCTCGAGCGCATGCAGGTGACGCGGCAGCGAGCCGGAGTTCACGCCGATCCGCATCGGCGTGCCCGCCGCCTTCGCGCGCTCGACGACCTCGGCG
>JAXDFS010000036.1:0-7128 GCA_034665465.1 Solirubrobacteraceae bacterium | reverse complement strand
TCCTGCTCGGGCTGCTCGCGCTGGCCCTGCCGCTCGCGCTGCTGGCCCTGCTGGGCTCCTCCGATCACAAGCGGGCCAGGGCCGGCGCGAGCAGGCAGCCCGCGACCGCCGCGGCGGGCGGCGGCGGCCTTGGCGTCCCGTCGCTGGGCGGGGTCGCGATGCCGGACCTGCGCGCCGCCCCGGACGAGGTGCGCCCGGTGCGCGTCGCGATCGTCCTGGATCGCACCTACGGCCCGGCCACGCTGCGCCGCGAGCTGCGCTCGCTGGGCGCGTGGCTGGCGGAGAACCACGCGCCGGGCACGCGCGTCTCGGTGATCGACGCTCGCAGCGCCCGCGCGAGCGGCCGGCTGCGCGCTGCCGAGCTCACGAGCGCCCGGCCGGCGCGTACGCGCGGGAGCACGCGAGCGGCGATCCGCTCGGCCTTCGGGCGCCAGAAGGCCCGGCGCCTGCTCGTGACGGTGGGGTCGGCGACCGCCCCGGCCGGCAGTGCCAGCACGCTGCGCGTCGCGACCCGCAGCGGCGCCGGCTCCGGCGCGATCACCCGGCTGCGCGGAGGCAGGCGCGCGCGGGTGACGATCGACGACCGGCGCCCGAACGCGCTCGCGGCGAGCATCGCCCGCGCGATCATGTCGGTCTCGGGCCAGCGCGAGCGGCGCTGACCGCCCTTCCGCCTCAGCCCTGCCGCACGCCGTCGAGCGCCGCGAGGTCCGCGGCGCCGAGCGACAGGTCCTCGGCAGCGACGTTCTCCTCGAGGTGCGCCACCGAGGAGGTCCCCGGGATCAGCAGGATCCGCGCGTCGCGGTGCAGCAGCCAGGCGAGGGCGATCTGCGACGGCGTTGCGGCGTGGCTCGCCGCGACCTGCGCGATCGCCGGATCGGCGGCCAGCCGGGCCGGGCCGCCCGTGAAGGCCGATCCGAGTGGGAAGAACGGCACGAACGCGAGGTCGCGCGCGCGGCACAGGTCGAGCAGATCCTCGCCCGAGCGCTCGACGATGCTGTAGGCGTTCTGGACGCTGGCGATCGCCGCGAGCTCGAGCGCCGCCTCGGCCTGCTCGCGCGTGACGTTGCTGATCCCGATCAGGTCGAGCTTGCCCTCGCGGCGCAGATCCTCCAGGACCCCGAGACGGTCGGCGAGCGGCACGTCCTGATCGCCCTCGCCGGGCATCTGGCGCAGGTTGACGAGGTCCATCCGCTCGACGCCCAGTGTGCGCAGGTTCTCCTCGACGCCCGCGCGCAGCTCCTCGGGGCGCTGGGCGGCGAGCCACGCTCCCTGCGCGTCGCGGCGCGCGCCGACCTTCGTGACGAGGCGCAGGCCCTGGGGATACGGGTGCAGGGCCTCGCGGATGAGCTCGTTGACGATTGCCGGGCCGTAGTACTGCGAGGTGTCGATGTGATCGACGCCCAGCTCGACGGCCCGTCGCAGCACGGCGATCGCGCCGTCGCGGTCGCGCGGCGGGCCGAAGACCCCGGGACCGGCGAGCTGCATCGCGCCGAAGCCGAGGCGCCGCACCGGCTTGTCGCCGAGCAAGGCGGTCTCGCGCATCACGCTCAGCGCGTGAGGATCACGACGAGCAGCACGAGCACGATCGCCATCAGGAGCCCCGCCCCGATCGCGTACGTCTGCCACTGCGCGCGCCAGAACGAGGGTTGCGCGCGGTCGGCCGAGTAGTGGCCTTCGGGCGGGGTGCCGACCCAGTCGTCGTCGTCGTCCACGGCGCAGTCATACCCCAAATCCGTCCTTGCGAATGGGTTGGGCAAAGCTCTTCAAGCCGGCGGCGAGTCGATCGGTCGGGTGCGAACGCCCACCTTGCGCGCGGCAGCCTGCGCGGCGCCTGACGCTCGCCGCGGCGTACGCTCTTCGCCCATGACCGGACGGGCGAAGGCCCCGCGCCGGGGCTCCATGACGGGCCTTTCGCGGACCGCCGTCGCGCTGATCGGACTGGCCGTGGGGGTCATCGCGGTAGCCGCCGCCGAGCTTCTCGTCGGAGCCGTCAATCTCTGTGGCCTGAGTGAGAACGAGGTTCCGGCGGGCTACTGCGCCGCGAGCCCGGCGGTTCGCGCCGTGCTCTGCGGGCTGCCGGTGCTCACGGTGATCGCCGGCTATGCAGTCAGCCTGCGCAGCGCGCGACTCACGCCGGTGGCGCTGGCCGCGGCCGGTGCGGTCGCAGAGGGCGTCGTCGCGCTCGTCGGCGGTTACTAGCACCCCCAGGAGGGGCCCCTGTCGTAGCTCGCCGGACCCGCGTCACACCGGCAGCAGCGGGACGTCGCCCATGACCGCCCAGCCGATCAGCGCGGCGACGGCGAGCGCGACGGAGATCGCGGTGAGGACCCGTACGGCCCGGGTCGTCTCGGCGGCCTTTCGCCGCGCGATCTCGCCCTGCTCCAGAGCGCGCCTGAGCAGCTTCTCGGCCCACGCGTACTCGAGCGACAGCATCGCCAGCCCGATCGGGATGACGACGAACGCCGGGCCGGGGAGGACGAGCATCGCGACGCCCGCGAGGAGGATCGCGAAGCCGCCGATGACGTACAGCACGCGGAGCGCCAGCGGCCGCTGGAGGTGGCGCCTCCGCTGGTTCTCCAAGCGCTCGACCATCCGGGGCTTGCGTGGTTCAGCCGTGGCCACAGCCTGTGCAGGGTAGCCGCCGGGCATGCCCGGCGGCGCGGCCGGGCGAGCTTCGTCAGGCAGCGAGGACCGACTCGGGCGCGCCGGCGCTCGCGGCCTCGCCCGCGGCCGGCACGAAGCTCATCGCGCGCTCGGCGAGCGCCACGATCGTGAGGCTCGGGTTCACGCCGACGTTCGCCGGCAGGACCGATCCGTCGCAGACGAGCAGGTTCTCGTAGCCGAAGACGCGGTGGCGCGCGTCGACCACGCCCTCCTCGGGCGAGCGGCCGATGACGACGCCGCCGAGGATGTGCGCGGTCGTCGGGATGTTGGCCAGCGCCTCGGTGATCGAGCTCTGCGGGATGCCGCCGATGCGCCTGGCGATCCACTCCGCGGCCTCGTTGGCGACCGGGATGAAGGTCGGGACGGGCTTGGCCGGATCCTGCTCGGTCTGCAGCCGCATCGCGCCGAAGCGCCCCGGTCGCGGGCGCAGCGCGATCGCGTTGTCGAGCGTCTGCATCACGAGCAGGATGATCGTGCGCCGCGACCAGGCGCGAGGATCGAAGAGCTTGGCGAACGTCAGCGGGTGACGCAGCGCGGCGAAGAGCAGCTTCAGCGGGCGCGTGACGCGCGTGCCGTCGCCCACGAGCAGCGTGTGCAGCAGGCTCATCGAGTCGCCCGCGTGGCCGTAGCTGACCGTCTCGATATGGGTGTTCGCGTCGGGGTAGATCGAGCCGCTGATCGCCACGCGCTTGGTGTAGTCGACGCTGTCGTCGGGCGCCGTGACGGCGAGGATCGCCTCGCTGTTGGTGCGCACGAGCTCGCCGAGGCGCGGCGAGACGCCGGGCAGCGAGCCGAAGTGCCGGCAGCGCTGCAGCAGCTTGTTGGTCCCCAGCGGCCCGCCGGCGAGCACGACGTTCGCCGCCGTGTGCGTGCGGCGCTGCTTGCGCACCCAGGCCCCGGTGCGCTCGGTCACGACCGCGTAGCCGTCGGAGCCGTCGCCGCGCCCGAGCGGGCGCACGTCGACGACGGTGCGCTCGGGCATGATCTGCGCGCCCGCGCGCTCGGCGAACCAGAGGTAGTTCTTGGGCAGCGTGTTCTTCGCCCCGACCGGGCAGCCGACCATGCAGCGCCCGCAGCCGATGCAGCCGGTCCGCGCCGGCCCGGCGCCGTCGAAGAAGGGGTCGGGGACGGTCTTGCCGGGCTCGCCGAAGAACACGCCGACGCGCGTCTTGGAGTAGGTGTCGGCGGCGCCGATGTGCTCGCCGAACTCGCGCAGGATGTCGTCGGCCGGGTCGTCGGTGGCGACCGTCGTGACGCCCAGCATGCGTTCGGCCTCGTCGAAGTGCGGCGCCAGCGACGCCTCCCAGTCGTCCAGATCGGCCCATCGCGGGTCCTCGTAGAAGCGCGGGCGAGGGCGGTACAGCGTGTTGGCGTAGCCGAGGCTCCCGCCGCCGACGCCGGCGCCGCTGACGATCGTCACGTCCTTGAAGATCGACAGCCGGAAGATCCCGCGCAGCCCCAGGCGCGGGGCGAAGAAATAGCGGCGGATGTCCCAGGTCGAGCGCGGGAACTCGTGATCGCCGAAGCGCCGGCCGGACTCGACGACTGCGACGCGATAGCCCTTCTCGGTCAGGCGGTGCGCGGAGACGCTGCCGCCGAAGCCCGAGCCCACGACGAGCCAGTCGAAATCGTGGTCGCCGCCCGCACGTGCCATGACCGCGAGCATAGCGGAGAACGCGAGGAACATGACGCACGCGTCATCTTTGTGGCTCCGGCTGCTGCAGCGGCTGCGCCGCCGCCCCGTCCAGCCCCGTCACGAGGGCCTCGGGCGCCAACAGCTGCGGGGCCGGCGGGCGCAGGCGCAGGACCGTGTACGTCCGCGCCTCCGACCGCCCCGCGACGGTCAGGCCCGGGGCGGGCTGCGGGATCGCCGCCGGCCGTGGCGGCGCGGTGCGGCCACCGCCCCGGCGCGGCGCCAGGGCGATGTAGTCGACCTCGACGGAGGGCGTGAAGGGAACGCTCAGCGGCCGTACTCCGGGCAGGTAGTAGCGCAGCGGTATCAGCGCGCCCGGCGCGGCCACGATGACGCGGTCGCCGCCGGCGTCGCCGATGGCGTGCGCCGCGCCGCGCCAGTCGTCGCGCTGGTAGGCCGGGTCGCCGGCGACCCCCAGGACGGCGACGAGCCCGAGCGCGCAGGCGAGCGCCGCGGCGGCGGCGGCCGGCCGGCGGGCGACGGCCGCCACCGCCCCGAGCCCGGCGCCGGCCAGCGCGAGGACGATCGGCAGCGCCGCCAGCAGGTTGCGCGTGATGATGTGGTCCTCACCCGCCAGCGCCAGGAGCACGGGCACGACGAGCGCGGCGGCGGCGATCGCGGTCAGCCGCGCGGCGTCGCCGCGCGCGCGGGCCGCGAAGCGCCCGCGCCCGCTCGCGGTCAGCAGCCACGCGAGCCCGGCGCCCGCCACGAGCAGCGCGACCGTCGAGACGACCGCCAGCAGCCGCTCGCGCGGCGCGTCGTAGCCGACGAGGAACTGCTTGGGCACCTGCACCAGGCGGTGAGCGAGGCCGCTCTCGCCGATGAACGCGGCGCTGTCGTTGGAGCGCTGGCGCAGGGCGAGCGGGAGCAGCGCCGCCGCCGCAGCGACCGGCGCCGCGAGCGCGGCCAGCCGGGCGCGCGTGTCCGGCGCGCGCAGCAGGAGCCACAGCGCCTCGGGTGCGACGAGGAAGATCGCGTAGTAGTGGGTTGCCAGCGCGAGCGCCGCGACCACTCCCCAGGCAAGCAGACGGCCGCGGCGCGGCGACTCGAGCGCGCGCAGCCACAGCAGCGCCGAGAGCGCGCCGAGCAGCGCAAGCAGCGAATAGGCGCGTGCCTCCTGGCTGAACCAGACCAGCAGCGGGTTGACGGCGACGAGCGCGGCCGCGAAGAGGCCCGCGCGTTCGCCGCCCAGGCGCCGCCCCAGTGCCCAGGCGACCGGGATCGTGGCCGTGCCGAACAGGGCCGGCAGCGCGCGCAGCCCGACCTCGCCGGTGCCCGCGACCTGCGCCCACAGCCACGCGAGCACGTAGTACAGCGGCGGCGCGGACTCGCTGTCGGGGATCGCGCGCAGCATCGCGCCGAGGTCCATCTGCAGCAGGTGCGCGCTGACCGCCTCGTCGTACCAGAGGCTCTGCACGTCGAGCGTCGCGAAGCGCAGCGCGGCGCCGGCGAGGACCACGAGCCCGAAGGCGCGCGCGGCCGGCATCAGAGCGGGATGTTGCCGTGCTTGCGCTTGGGGCGCTCCACGCGCTTGGTGCGCAGGATGTCCAGCGCGGCGATGAGCTTCGGGCGCGTCTCGTGGGGCACGATGACGTCGTCGACGTACCCGCGCTCGGCCGCGACGTAGGGGTTCGCGACGCGCGCGCGGTAGTCGTCCTCGAGGCGCCGGCGCCGCGCCTCGGGCGTCGGGGAGCCCGCGATGTCGCGCTTGTAGATGACGTTGACGGCGCCCTCGGGACCCATGACGGCGACCTCGGCCGTCGGCCATGCGAGGTTGAAGTCCGCGCCGAGATGCTTGGACGCCATGACGTCATAGGCGCCGCCGTAGGCCTTGCGGGTGATCACGGTGATCTTCGGGACGGTCGCCTCCGTGAAGGCGTACAGCAGCTTGGCGCCGTGGCGGATGATCCCGCCCCACTCCTGCTCGGTGCCGGGCAAAAAGCCGGGGACGTCGCAGAACGTCAGCAGCGGGACGTTGAAGGCGTCGCAGGTGCGCACGAAGCGCGCCGCCTTGACGCTCGCGTCGATGTCGATGACGCCGGCCATGCGCGCCGGCTGGTTGCCGACGATCCCGATCGAGTGACCGTCGAGGCGCGCGAAGCCGCAGACGATGTTCGTCGCGTAGTGCTCGTGGACCTCGTAGAACTCGCCGTCGTCGACGACGTGGCGCACGACGTCGCGCATGTCGTAGGGCTTGTTGGGGTCGGCGGGCACGACGCTGTCGAGCTCGGGGTCCATCCGGTGCGGGTCGTCGGTCGGGAGCACCCGCGGCACCGGCTCGAGGTTGTTGGACGGCAGGAAGCTCAGCAGGTAGCGGGCATCCAGCAGGCAGCCGTCCTCGTCGTCGGAGGCGAAGTGCGCGACGCCCGACTCGGTGTTGTGCGTCATCGCGCCGCCGAGGCGCTCCATCTCGACCTGCTCGCCGGTGACCGTCCTGATGACGTCGGGCCCGGTGATGAACATGTGCGAGCTGTCCTTGACCATCGAGATGAAGTCCGTGATCGCCGGGGAGTAGACCGCGCCGCCCGCGCAGGGGCCCATGATCAGGCTGATCTGCGGGATGACCCCGGAGCAGTTGACGTTGCGCACGAAGACCTCGCCGTATGCCCCCAGCGAGACGACGCCCTCCTGGATCCGCGCGCCCCCGGAGTCGTTGATGCCGACGATCGGGCAGCCGATCCTCGCGGCGAGGTCCATGACCTTGCAGATCTTCTCGGCCATGACCTCGCCGAGCGAGCCGCCGAAGATCGAGACGTCCTGGGAGAAGACGC
>JAXDFS010000035.1:0-8835 GCA_034665465.1 Solirubrobacteraceae bacterium | reverse complement strand
AGCCCGGGGTCGTGCTGGTGCTCGTGCGCGGGCTGCTCGGACGGCAGCGAGTGCTTGAGGAGGACGCCGTCGCCGTCCGCGGCCCGGGCCGCGGACTCCAGCAACTGCGCGGGCAGCCCGTCCAGCTCGTCTGCGGTCGCCACGCGGACCGCCAGATCGGCGGTCTCCTCGTGCACGTTGGTGCGAAACGCGGCGATCAGCGCGGCGAGGCGCTCGTTGATCGTGCGCAGCCGGGCCTGCTCGGCCTGCGCGAGCGTCGCGCCCTCGCGCACCACGTCGCGGTGGTAGCGGTCGAGCACGCAGGCCTGCTCGGCGTCGAGCTCGAGCGCCTCCCGGCGCGCCACGAGGTCGGCGATGCGCCTGAAGACCCGCGGATCCAGGCGGACGGCGTCGTGGTGGGCGGCCAGTCGCGGCAGCATCTGCGCCTCGAGCTCGCGAATCGCCGGCGTCGAGCGCGCGGAGGACGTGTCCGAGAACAGGCGCTCGGCGACGTGCAGCCGCTGCCCGGCGCGTTCGAGCGCGACGATCGTGTCGTCGAAGGTGGGCGGCCACGACGCGGCCGCGATGGCATCGACCTCCGCGCGGTGCTCGTCGATCGCCGCCTCGAGCTCGGGCCCGAGCTCGACGTCGAAGTTCAGCGCGAGCACGGAACTCAGGCGCCCTGGCGCCGGCACTCCTGCTCGATCCGCTCGCGCAGCCAGGCGAGCGCCGCGGCGTGCGGCGCGTCAGCGGAGAGGCCGGCGATGTAGCGATCGACGACCGGCAGGTACAGCTCCAGTGTCTCGGCCCGCTTGCGCTCCTGCTTGTCGGCCGTGCAGCTCCCCAGCGTGCGCAGGTTCTGGAGGCGGTCGGAGAGCTTGACCACCATGGTGCGCCAGTCGACGTGGGGCTCGGTCATGCGCGCGAGATAGGCGGCGTGCTCCTCTCCCGGGCGCTTGCTCAGGTCGTCGACCGCCTGGCGGACAGTGGGGCCGAAGTTGATCTCGACGCGCCGGTCGCTGAGGAGAAACGCGTCCTCCCTTGCGTCGTGCAGCAGGGCGATGACGATGATCTGCCAGTCGTCGGCGATCCCGATCTCGCTGCCGATGATCCAGGCGACAGACTTGCAGTGCTCGAAGTAGCGCGTCACGCCGTCGTCGCGCAGCTGATTGCGATGGGCGCCCTTGGAGAACGCGTAGGCCGCCTCGATGTTCTCCACATCGTCGAGCGACATGCAGCGGGCGAACAGCCGCGTGAACTCGTCGCGGCGCGCGCCGGCGTACGCGCTGGTCGTCATGTGACGGCGAGCCCGGCCGCGGACAGCGTCTCGTCGACGGTCCAGTAGATGACCATCTCGGTGACCTTGCCGTCGCGCACGGTCACGACCTCGCCGTGGGGCTCGGGGCGCTCGCCGGACTCCGGCTCGCGGTGGCGGTGCAGGATCAGCACGACGCGGTCGCCGGCGTCGCGCACGTCGACGAGGTCGGCGCTGACGCCGCCCGCGATCGCGCCCCGGATGAAGGTGAGCGCCTCCTCGCGGCCGTGACACCCCGCGGTCGGCTCGTCCGCCGGGTACCACTGCAGCTGCTGGTCCAGGACGTCGCTCACCGCCTCGGCGTCACGGCGCGAGAACGCCTCCCAGGTCCTTCGAACCAGTTCGACATCGGCGGCGCTCATGGCCGGAGTGTGGCACCGGGGTCTAGCCGAAGCGCGCACGGTAGGCGGCGACCCAGTCGCCTGCCACCAGCCGCTGTGCGTGACGCAGCGAGATCGAGCCCGAGCAGACCTCGGAATGCAGCCTGTTCTCGAGGCGGTCCTTCTCGTGCGAGCCGGGGCTCGGGGAGCCAGCCTCGGGGAAGAGGTTCGCGCGCACGTTGCTGCCGCCGAGCTCGAGCGAGACGAGGTGGTCGACCTCGCCGTTGGAGCCGTCGAAGTGGCGGCCCATGCCGTAGGACGCGTAGACGGCGTCCTTGGTCGCGCTGGTCACGTTGCGCGCGGTCTTGGAATAGCCGCGCCGGCACACCTGCGCGCTTGTCACGCGCGAGAAATGGGCGCCCGGGGTGCAGCGCGCGTCCGGCAGCGGGCCGCGCACCCGGCAGCCGCTGCGCGCGCGCACCGGCCCGAGCGTGATCGAACGGCCCTGTGCGACGGGCGACGGGGCCGTCGTCGCCGGCGGGGGCGTCGGCGTCGAGGCGCCGCCTCCGGGCTTCAGGCAGGGGCAGGGCAGCGACTCGCAGTAGATGCCGTCGCCGTCGGCGTCGCGGGTGTCGGCCGCGCGCTGGGCGGCCGCCTGCGTGGAGTAGGCCGCGCAGGTCGCGGCCAGGGCGGGCGGCGGGCCGACGGGCGCGGGTCCCCCGACGACCGCGGCGGCGACGAGCGCGATTGCGAGCAGGAGCAGGCGAAGGCGGGTCATGCGCCCGGTATCGGCACGATCGCCGGGTCGCAGGAGGTGGTGGAGCGGGCGGGCACTCCTGTCGATTCGCGCCATGCGCGATCCGGCCTGCGTCGGGAAGCGACATTTCGCGGTCGTGGCCGATGTCGGCGCGAAGGAGTCAGACATCGATCAGAGACCCCGGGACTCTCCCGGAACGTGTGGCGATCTGCTCGGCCTGAGGCCGACGAAGGTCGCAAATCTCGTCAGATCGGCGCGTGCCGTCCTGAGTTTGCGTCACGGGGCGACCGCTGGGCAGGACACCCCGAACTGAAAGTCGCGCGGCGGCGATGCGCACCGCCGCCCAGGCCCCGACCCACTTCCTCACCGATGCCGTCAGCGCCACGAGCCCGCGCCGGCGAACACGGCTCGACCATCACCGATGCCGGCCCGCCGAGAGGCGAGTGGGAGGAGGCCTCCTAGCGCGTCAGGTCGTGCCCGGCATGCCGCACGCGGTCGCGCGCTTCCGCCATGCCCAGCGCCTCCCAGGCGATCAGGCCGCAGGCCAGCGCCGTCACGACCCCCAGCGCGGCGAGCGCGGGCATCCGCGTCGCGACCGGCCAGAACCCCAGCAGGACGGCCACCGCGAGCAGCCTGCGCACGTTCCAGGAGCCCACGTTGCGCCGCTTGAACGCGCTCAGCGCGAGCAGGTACAGCGCCAGGCCGCCGCAGAGCGTCAGCGCCTCGACGGTCTGCAGGTGCTCCTCGACGTGCGCGAGCGTTCGCTTCAGCCCGACGGCGAAGACGATGATCCCGGCCACCATCGGCAGGTGCAGGTACGTGTAGGAGTCGCGCGCCATCCGCACCTGCGCGACGCGCTCGAGCGCCTTGAAGCGGCGCTCGGCGACGAGCGCGACGACGTCGAAGTACGCCCACCACATCGCGCCGGCCGTGGCGATGCCGAGCAGCGCGGCGACGACGATCGTGACGTCCAGCCCGAGGCCCTGCGCGCCGACGCCGAGCGCCACGATCGACTCGCCCAGCGCGATGATGATGATCAGCCCGTGGCGCTCGGCGAAGTGCCCGGGCTCGACCTTCCAGCCGTCGACGCCGCGGATCGCCAGCCCGCCGTAGTCGATCGTCAGCGCGAGCGCCCAGCAGAGCGCTCGTGCCGTGCCGTCGACCAGTCCGGCGGCCACGAGCAGCAGCGCCGCGGGCACCACGTGGGCGGTGAGGCGCAGCACGACGCGGCGCATCTCCGCGTCGGAGCCCGCGACGACGAGGTAGGAGCCGAGGTGCAGCATCCGCACGCCGAAGTAGGCGATGCCGAACACGAGCGCGTCCGCGCCGAAGGCATGGGGCACCGCGAGCGACGTGACCAGCAGCGCGCCCATCGCGGCGAGCGACACGACGCGCGCCGCGCCCTCGTCGGAGGCCGCGGAGTTCGCAAGCCAGGCATAGGAGACCCACGCCCACCACAGCGCCGCGAGGATCGCCAGCCCCTCGACGAGCCGCGTCCAGTTCGGGTCCTCGCTGATGAAGCCCGTGACCTGCGTGATCGCGAAGACGAGGACCAGGTCGAAGAACAGCTCCAGCGGCGTGACGGGCTGACCCTCGCGCGCCTCGGGTGCGGTCTGCGCGTGGATCGTGCTCACGGCGGGAGCGTAGTCGGCGCGCTTTCAGCCGTCGCGCGATCCCGACGACGCGAGGAACGTCGCCGACATGTCCTTGTCGCCGTGCTCTTCGGCCGCCTCGTCCAGGCGCCGGCGGATCGCCGCCACCAGCGGGAGGTCGAGACCGTGGTCGTCCGCCGCCTCCTGCACCAGCGCGGCGTCCTTGGCGGCGAGCGACAGGCGAAACGCGGGGTCGAAGCTGCGCGCGATCATTGCCCGGCCCTTCATCTGGAGGTACGGCAGGTCCAGCGGGCCGCCCGCGACGGCGTCGAGCACGAGCGCCGGATCCAGCCCGAGCCCCTCCGCCAGCGCGAGCGTCTCTGCGGCGCCCTCGACGACCGACAGGATCCAGGTGTTGACCGCGAGCTTCAGCCGGGTGCCGGCGCCGGCGTCGCCGACCCACAGCGTGCGCTTGCCGACGACGTCGAAGACGGGGGCCATCCGGTCGTGCAGGTCGCCGGGGCCCGACGCGAGGACGACGAGCTCGCCCTGCTCGGCCGGCTGCTTGGTGCCGAGGACCGGCGCGTCGACGAACAGCAGCCCCTGCGCTTCGGCCAGCTCGGCGCAGCGCTGCGTGCCCTCGAGGCCGATCGTGCTCATCTGCAGCCAGACGACGTCGTCGGATCCGGCGGCGCCGAGCACGCCGTCGTCGCCCTCCATGACGTCCAGCACCGCGCCGGTGTCGCTGAGCATCGTCAGGATCGCCGTCGCGCCCCGCGCCGCCTCGGCGGGCGTCTCACACAGCGTCACACCGTCCTGCGCCAGCGGCTGCGCCTTCTCCGGCGAGCGGTTCCAGGCGCGCACGATGAACCCGATGCGGGCGAGGTTGCGGGTCATCGGCAGGCCCATCGTGCCGCCGGCGCCCAGGACGGCGATCGTCTCTCTGTGAGTCATGGCGTGCACGCTACCCGCCGGTGGCGGGCGGAAACGACGACTGCGGGGTGTCGGGCACGCCGCTGCGGGGAGCGTTGGATCTCCATGACCTACCTTGCCGCCGCCGGCCGCTACGACGACGCGATCTCCTACCGCCGCTGCGGGCGCAGCGGGCTCAAGCTCCCGGCGATCTCGCTCGGGCTCTGGCACAACTTCGGCGACTCGCAGCCGATCGAGGACCAGCGCGCGGTGCTGCGCCACGCCTTCGACCGCGGCATCACGCACTTCGACCTCGCCAACAACTACGGGCCGCCGGCGGGCTCGTCGGAGACGAACTTCGGGCGCATCATGCGCGAGGACCTGCGCCCCTATCGCGACGAGCTCGTGATCTCGACGAAGGCCGGCTATGACATGTGGCCCGGCCCCTACGGCGAGTGGGGCTCGCGCAAGTACCTGCTCTCCAGCCTCGACCAGAGCCTCGGGCGGATGGAGCTGGACTACGTCGACATCTTCTACTCGCACCGCTTCGACCCCGACACGCCGCTGGAGGAGACGATGGGCGCGCTGGACTCAGCCGTGCGCCAGGGCAAGGCGCTCTACGCCGGCATCTCCTCCTACTCGGCAGCCCGCACCGAGGAGGCGGCCCTGATCATGCGCGAGCTCGGCACGCCGCTGATCATCCACCAGCCCTCGTACTCGCTGCTGAACCGCTGGATCGAGCAGGACCTGCTCGACGTGCTCGGCCAGGAGGGGCTCGGCACGATCGTCTTCTCGCCGCTCGCCCAGGGGATGCTCACCGACAAGTACCTCGACGGCATCCCGGCCGGCTCGCGCGCGGCCGAGGGGCGCTTTTTGACCTCCGACATGCTCGACGAGCAGACGCTCGCGCACGTGCGCGCGCTCAACGAGCTCGCCCGCAGCCGCGGCCAGTCGCTCGCGCAGATGGCGATCGCGTGGACCCTGCGCGACCCGCGTGTGACGTCGTCGCTGGTCGGCGCCCGCAACGTCGCTCAGCTCGACGACTCACTGGGCGCGCTCGCGCGAATCGAGTTCTCCGACGAGGAGCTCGCGGAGATCGACCGCCACGCCGTCGACGCGGGCATCAACATCTGGAAGGCGTCGAGCGACGGTTAGGCCTCTTCGCGCGCGCGGGCCTCCGCCGCCCGCTCGCGGTCCTCGCTGGCGCCGACCGCGTAGAAGGCGGCCGCGAGGAAGATGACGAACGCGCCGCCGCCGAAGATGATCGAGGCGACCGTCCCGGGGACGGACGTCGTGGCGACGGCCAGCACGATGCACAGCACGAGGCAGAGGACCGCAGAGGCGAGGGTCGCGCGCATCAGCAGGGGGCCGGTGTGGCGTTCACAGCAGACAGGATTGCGGGTCGCGCAGCCGGGCGCGCGGGGGCGCCATCCTGTCGCGCACGCGCCGGCAGCGGCGTAAGCTCGAAGGCGTGCAGGACGGCGAGCACCGCGATCTCATGATGGCGGCCATCGAGGCCGAGGGCCGCGCCCACGCTGCCCTGCTCGCGGGCGACCTCGAGACCGCCCGCCGGTCCTACGCCGAGGCGGCCGATGGTTACCGCAGGTCGTGGGCGCTGGCGCCGCCCAAGAGCTACGGGCGGCTCGTCGGGCTGCTGAAGGCGGCCGTCATCGGCGGCGACGCGCGAGCCGCGGCCGACGAGGTTCGCGAGGCGCTGCGCGACGACCCCGACGCCGATGGCTCGCCGGTCGCCGCCTACGTGCGCGCGGTCGCGGCGGTCATCGCCGGCGACGACGACGCGGTCCCGGCGCTGGCGGCGAAGATGGCGACCCGCGGCGAGGCCTTCGAGCGCACCGCAGATGCGCTGAGCGCGCTGGCCGCCGGCGACGGCGACGGCGAGGCCTACGCAGCGGCGCTCGCCGCGATCGAGTCCGACTTCGCCGGCCGCGACGCGCACCTGACCGGCGTCGCGATCGCCGACACCGCGGTCATGCTCGAGCTGCTCGCCGACGAGCGCGGGATCGCCGTGCGGCCCGACAGCCCGCTGGTCCCGGTCGCCTGAGCGCTCAGGTCACGCGCTCCTCGCCGCTGTAGACGTTGACCCGGTCGCCGCGGGCGAAGCCGGCGAGGGTCATCCCGCGATCGGCGGCGAGCGCGATCGCCAGCGACGTCGGCGCGCCAACTCCGACGAGCACCGGGGCGCCGGCAACCGCCGCCTTCTGGACGAGCTCGAAGGACAGCCGCCCGCTGACACACAGGATCAGCTCGTGCAGCGGGACCAGCCCGTCCAGCAGTGCCCGGCCGACGACCTTGTCCATCGCGTTGTGGCGCCCGACGTCCTCGCGCACGAGCAGCAGCTCGCCGGCGGGCGTGAAGAGCCCGGTGGCGTGCATCCCGCCGGTGCGCCCGAAGCCCGGCTGGCGCAGCCCGCCGGGCAGCCCCGCGAGCAGCTTCCGCGCCACCCGCAACCCGTCCGGCAGCACCGGCGCGTGGACCGCCACCTCCTCCAGCGAGCCCTTGCCGCAGACGCCGCACGACGACGTCGTGTAGAAGCGCCGCGCGCCGGGGTCGCGCAGCAGCGGCCCGCGCACCTCGACCACGTTGGCTGCCAGGTCGCCGGTCAGCCCCGCCTCGCGCGGGCCGTCGATCAGGCCCTCGCCGAACAGGAAGCCGAGCGCGAGCTCCTCGTCGTGGCCGGGCGTGCGCATCGTGACGGTCAGCGCCGCGCCGTCGACGCGGATCTCCAGCGGCTCCTCGACGGCGACCTCGTCGCGCTCGCCGTCGTGGTGCACCACCGCGGTCATGCGACCAGCGACGGGGGGGTCGCCGGGCGCCGTCACGGCCCGATCACCCTCGCGCTGACGCGCACGGTGTCGCCCGCGACCGTCACCACATCGCCGCCGTGCAGCTGGCGCCCCCGGCGCGTCTCGACCTCGCCGTTGACCTGCGCGGCGCCCTCCTGCACGAGCGCGCGCGCGCCCGCACCCGAGTCCGCCAGGCCCGCGAGCTTCAGCAGCTGCCCGAGCCGGATCGTCTGCTCGCGGATCGGGACATCGCGTGGCGCGGCCATCTCACGATGCAGTCTTGCCGATCGCGCTTCGTGGCAAGCTTGGCCGGTGAGCGAGCGTCAGCGACTGCCGGGGGTCCGGCTCGTCAAGCCCAAGCGCTGGCGCCCGCGGCTGCACTACGAGCTGCTCGCCTGCGCGCTCGCCGGCCACGAGCTGATCGGGGTCGATGCGCGCGAGCTGTCCGCCGACGACACGCTCGTCGCGCGCGAGGTCGAGGGCGCGCGCTGGCACCGCTGCCTGCGCTGTGACTCCTGGTTGCCGGTGGCGCCGCCGCCCAACCCCACGCGCGAACGGCCTCCGGCGCGCGAGGAGATCGACCTCCCGCTGCGCGGCAAGCCGCTGCGCGACAAGGTGGTCCTGCGCGTCATCGCGGTCAACCGCCTGCTGCACTTCATCGTGCTCGGCGCGATCGCGATCGTGATCTTCGCGTTCGCGTCCAACCGGGACGCCCTGCGCGGGCGCTTCTACCGGATCGTCTCGGACCTGCAGACGGGCACGAGCAGCGGGCGCCCGACGAGCCATGGCCTGCTGCACGAGCTCGACCGCGCGTTCTCGCTGCAGTCGGGCACGCTGACGGTCGTCGGCCTCGTGTTCGTCGCCTACGCGCTGGTCGAGGGCATCGAGGCCGTCGGCCTCTGGTACGCCAAGCGCTGGGCGGAGTACCTGACGTTCATCGTGACCGCGTCGCTGCTTCCGCTGGAGGTCTACGAGCTCGCCAATCGCATCTCGGTGCTGAAGATGATCACGATCGCGATCAACCTCGCGGTGGTCGTCTACCTGCTGCTCGCCAAGCGGCTGTTCGGCCTGCGCGGCGGCGCCGCGGCCGAGCGCGCCGAGCGCGAGCACGACGTCGGCTGGGAGGCGCTGGAGCGCAGCGCCCCGGAGGCCGTCA
>JAXDFS010000034.1:0-4352 GCA_034665465.1 Solirubrobacteraceae bacterium | reverse complement strand
GCGCCCCGGCGGTCAGCCGTCGAGGCGGCAGGCCCGCGCCGGGCGCGGCACGTCGACGACGTAGTCGACGGGCGCGGCGTCGCGCAGCGGGTGCAGCTCGACCGACCGCCCGGCCGGCACCGGCAGCACGCCGACCATCACCCACTGGCCGGGCTCCGCGAAGCGGCGCGCCCGCAGCCGCAGGCGCGCCGCCGGGCCGGCCTGGATGCGCAGCCCGGAAGCGGGGACCGGTCCCTGGTCGCCCTGCCACGGGCGCCGGCAGCCGGAGACCGGCGTGTCCGGCGGACCGAGCGCCAGGCCACCGGCCCGGATCAGCGTGTCGTCGGCGAAGCTGCGAGCGCCGGCCGGCGCGCGCACCAGCTGCGCGGGCGCGTAGGCGGGGTCGCCGTCGAGGCCGTCGAGCGCGTCGAACCACGGCCCCGCCAGGAGGAAGGGCGCCGCGCGCGGGGCGATCTCGAAGCCGGGGTCCACGCGCCTGCGGCCGAGCAGCTCGATCGCGCCGAGCGCGCCGCGCATGTCCTGCGAGCGCTCGAGGAACACGCCGCGGCCCTCGCGGAAGGCGACCTTGTCATCCTTGGAGAGCGCGATGAAGGCGAGCAGCAGCACGAGCCACGGCGCCCAGCCGCGGATGCGCAGCCCGCGCAGCGTCTCGACGAGCAAGAGCAGCAGGAAGACGAGCCCGACCGTGAGATAGCGCGACGACGACGGTGGCGCGATGTCGTGGCGGGAGATCGCCGTCAGGCCGTAGAACGTCACGAAGACCGTGGCCAGCGCGGCCATCCGGATCTTCCCGGCGCGCTCGACGCGCCACGCGCGGTAGGCCAGCACCACGAGCAGCACGATGAGCAGGTCCTGGCCGGGCTCGATCTGGCGCTGGCCGATGAGCGCCCCGGCCGCGTGAGCGGCGGCGGTCCAGGCCCAGATCACGCTGAGGGCGAGCTCGTCGGTGCCCGCACGGGTGGTTCCGTAGAAGACGTACCACAGCAGGTAGAGGCCGAACGGAAGCGCGACGACCCACAGCCGCCGGCGTCCGGCGGGGGTGAGCAGGAGCTCGACGGCGACGCCGATGAGCACCGGGATCCCCATCCCCGAGGACGCGAGCGCGACGGCCATCAGGCCCGCGAGCAGCAGGTTGCTGCGCCGCGCCGGCGGCCCGTCGAGGACGGCGAACGCGGCGACCCCGGCGACGATCGAGGCCATCTGACCGGCTTGGCCGGGGATGAGGAAGTTCTCGTAGGCCAGGCCGCAGACGAGCGCGAGCGCGGCCACGCCGACGGCGACCCCGGCACCCGCGCGGCGGCGCGCGATGACGAACAGCAGCCAGCCGAGCGTCAGCTGCAGCGCGACGAGCGGCACCATCATGAGCGGCTGGTCGTCGAGCCCGCCGAGCTTCAGCAGCCCGAGGAAGACGCCCAGCAGCAGCACCGAGAGGTGCTCGTTGTGGGGCTCCAGCAGCGACGGGGCGCCGGGGCCGCGGCGCTCGGTCACGACGATCCACTCGTCGAGGTTGAAGGTCAGCCCGCGCGCGAGGTGGAACATGAACGCCGCGGTGCCGGCGAGCAGCACGAAGAGCGCGATCTGCCAGAGGATCTCGCTGCGCCGGCCGGGCCCGGGCGCACCCGCGGCTGCGGGCCCCGCGGCGTCGGGCTCGGTTCGCAGGGTCGCGCTCATGCTCGGTCGGCCACGGTAGTGGATGTGGGCAGCGCCGCCGCCGTCAGCGGGCGCCGGCGCGAACCGTCACCATCGTGGCGATGCCGCTGCCGATCGTCACCGAGCGCCTCACCCTGCGGGCGTACGAGCCAGGCGACCTCGCCGAGCTGCACGCGGTCCTCTACAACGACGAGGAGGCGATGGCGCTGCTCGGCGGCGCGCGCGAGCTGGTCGCGACACGGGCCGCGCTCGAGCGCTCGATCCGCCAGCAGCGCATCGACGGCTACTCGTTCTGGCCGGTCATCGAGCTCTCCAGCGGCAGGCTCGTCGGCGAGGCGGGCCTCTTCCCCCTCGCGCCCGGCGGCCCCGACATCTCGCTCGGCTACGCGTTCGGCGCGAGCTCGTGGGGCCGCGGCTACGCGACCGAGGCCGCCCGCGCGGTGCTGGCCGAGGCCTTCGGCCCGCTCGGCATGACCCGCGTGGTGGCGATCACGCGGGAGGCCAACAAGGGCTCGCGCAACGTGCTGCGCAAGCTCGGCTTCCGCATGGAGGGCTGCCGCCACGTCTGGGGCGCCGAGCAGCTGTACTTCGTGCTCGAGCGCGAGGGCTGGGACGGGGCGTACGTGATCGGGTAGCGCCGTGGTCGACGGGGGTGTGGCCCCGTTTCGGACCGCGTACGCCCGTTTCGGGCCAGACCCCCGGAACCCCCGCGGCTACCGCCGCCGCTGGCGGCGCAGCTCGGCGAGGAACGCCTTGGAGTGCATGGCTCCGATCAGCTCGCGCAGGGGCTCGGCGCCGGACTCGATGATCTGCACCGCGCGCTCGGGTGCGACCTCGCCCGCGAGGCGGTCCAGCAGCGTGCGCACCTCCTCCTCGACGAGCGGTGCGAGCGCGTTGCGGTAGCGCAGGGTGTCGTAGACCGTGAAGCCGAGCGCCTCGTCGTAGCCGCCGGCGCGGAAGCGGCTGATCGCCTTCATGATCGCGACGTCGTCGGCGTCGTAGCCGCGGGTCGTCGGCGACAGCACGTCGAGCTCGGCGAGGCGGTCCAGGACGTTGGGCGGCAGCTCGAAGCGCCGCCGCGCCTCGGCCGCGCTCATCCGCTTGCCCTCCTTCGGGGCGCCGGCCTGCTCGAGGATGCGATCCTCGACCTCGATCAGCGCCTGGATGCGGTCGGGGTCGGCCTCGATGGCGCCGCGGATGAGCTTCAGCGGCATGAAGCGCTCCTCCTGCAGGCGCTTGATGAGCTTCACGCGGTCGACGAGCTCCGGCGCGTACCAGGCCATGTTGCGCGAGGTGCGCACGATCATGTCGTCGCCGCCGAGCAGGCCCTCGCGCAGGTAGTGCTTGATCGTGCCCGCGCTGACCCCCGAGCGCGCCGCGAGCTCGCTCATCTTCAGCATGCCGCGGCCGCTCATGCGCGAAAGGACGGATCGGTGGGCACGGCCGCGCGCTCGATCGGGCCGCCGACGGCGCCGCGAGCGAGGAGCTGCTCGATGCGGTCCTCGTCGAAGCCCGCCGCGCGCAGCACCGCCTCGGTGTGCTCGCCGAGCGCCGGCCCGGGCAGCCGGTTGCAGTCCGCCGGGGTGCGCGAGAGCCTGACCGGCGCGCCGAGCAGCGCCACGGGCTCGGGCACCCCCGGCTGGTCGAGCCCGGTGACCATCCCGCGGGCGCGCACGAGCTCCGACGACAGCGCCTCGTCGAGCCCCAGCACGGGCTCCAGGCAGCATTCGTGCTCGCCGGCGAACGCCTCCCACTCCGCGCGGGTGCGGGCGGCGAAGATCGCCTCGACCTCGGCGTGCGCGTCGCTGCCCGCCGCGGCGTGCTGCTCGTCGACCAGGTCCTCGCGCCCGACGCCCCGGCACCACGCCTCCCAGAAGCGGCGCTCCAGCGCGCCGAGCGTGACCCAGCCGCCGTCCGAGCAGGCGTAGGGCGAGTAGCAGACGAGCCCGCCCGCGAGCTCCAGCTCGCCGCGCACCGGCGGCTCGCCGCCCTCGGCGAGGTGACGCGCTGCGACCATCGCCAGCCACGACAGCGCGCCGTCGGCCATCGCGATGTCCACGACCTGGCCGACCCCCGTGCGCGCGGCCTCGCGCCGCGCCGCGAGGATCCCGAACGCGGCCATGAGCGCGCCGCCGCCGAGGTCGGCGATCTGGCCCGCGGCCGCCACCGGCGGCCCGCCCCGCGCGCCGGTCAGGCCGAGCAGCCCGACGAGCCCGAGGTAGTTGAGGTCGTGGCCCGGGCGGTCGCGCAGCGGCCCGTCCTGCCCGTAGCCGGTGATCGCGCAGTAGACGAGCCTGGGGTTGACGGCCCGCATCGCCTCGTAGCCGACGCCGAGGCGGTCGAGCACACCGGGGCGGAAGGACTCCAGCACGACGTCGTGCTCGCGCGCGAGCGCCAGCAGCACCTCGCGGCCCTCCTCCTGCTTGAGGTCGATGCGGATCGAGCGCTTGTTGCGGTTCAGGGCCAGGAAGAGGGCCGAGCTCGCGCTGGCCTCCGCGCCCGCGATGCTCGGCGGCGCCCAGCGGATGTAGTCGCCGAGGCGCATGTCCTCCACCTTCAGGACGTCGGCGCCGTGGTCGGCGAGCAGCAGCGAGCAGAAGCCGCCGGGCAGCAGGCGGCTGAGGTCGAGCACGCGCACGCCGTCAAGCGCGGGCGCGGTCATGCGCTTCGCACCACGCCGAGCATCGCGCGCGCCTCGGCGA
>JAXDFS010000033.1:0-6868 GCA_034665465.1 Solirubrobacteraceae bacterium | reverse complement strand
ATGTAGGCGACGCCGCGGCGCGCGAGCTCGGCGACGTTGGCTGCGATCGACGTCTCGGTGCGGCCGAGGTGAAAGCCGCCCTCGACGCAGTGCACGAACGCCATGCGACCGCTCGTGATGGCATCGTCGAGGTCCTCGGCGGACCTGGCGACGAGGTGGCGGGCGCGGGTTGCGTCGAGCCGCGCGAGCTCCTCCTCGACGCGGTCGAGATGGTCGATGAGGTCGGCGAAGTAGCCGTCCTCGGGGTCGGCCATCGGCGGCTCGTCGAGGTCGATCTCGGCGAAGGGCTCGTAGAGCACCGACAGCACGAGGCCGGTGCGGGCCTGCTCGAGGCCGTCGAAGCTCACCCGCCAGGTCGAGGCGTGGTTGCGGTAGTTCAGCAGCCGCGCGGCGATCCGCAGCACGAGCGCGCGCAGGCGGTCGCGCCAGCGCGAGCGGCGCATGCGCACCATGCGGTCCAGCGTGACGGCCGGCGACGGGTCCTCTCCGAGCAGGTGCATCGGGTAGTGACAGTGCAGGTCGGCGATCACCTCGGGTGCAAACCTACGCCAGCCCGGAGCGCGGGTGTGACCGAGATCACCCGCGCCGCCGCGACGGACGTACTAGGCTCGCGCGGGCTGTGGCGCACGAGCCCACGAACGACCGCGACAGCCACCCGTGAGCGTTCTCGTCATCGCCGACGGCGTCCCCGGCTGGATCGCGATCCCGAGCGGCGTCGTCGCGCTGGTCGCGGCGGCGATCGGCGTCGTCAACACGCTGCGCCAGACGCGCACCGAGGAGCGCCTCGCGCGCCTGCACAGCGACCTCGAGACCGAGGTGCACCGGCGGACGGCGCAGATCGATCGCGACCTGCACGCCGAGGACGTGCTGACGCGATACCGCGAGCCGCTCGCCGCGGCGGCGTTCGACCTGCAGAGCCGCCTCTTCAACATCCTCGAGCTGGACTTCCTCGGACTGTGGGGAGCGTCCGAGACGCACGCCGAGGACGCGTTTCGCACGACCCTCTTTCGCCTCGCGCAGTACTTCGGCTGGACGGAGATCCTGCGGCGCAACATCCAGTTCCTGAGCTTTCCCGAGGCCGCGGAGACCAAGCGCGTCGCGCAGCTGCAGGCCCAGGTCACCAGGCACTTCCTCACCCACGAACACGGGGTCGCCCTGATGATCTGGTCCGACGAGCAGCGCGCGATCGGCGAGCGCATGATCGTCGAGGAGCACGGCGAGGTGCTGTGCATGGGCTACGCGTCGTTTCGGGACGCCTGCGAGGAGACGTTCCGGCCATGGTGCGTGCGGCTGCGCGCCGAGCTCGGGCAGGAGTCGGCGCGGCCGCGCCTGCGCGCCGCGCAGAACACGCTCTGCGAGCTCGTCGAGGCGCTCGACACCAAGCACCTGCGCTACACGCCTGACCACCTCCGGCGCGCCTGACGAGTCTGTGACATCCGTCACCCGACCCGTCGCTCACCGCAGATTTCTCACCGTGACGCTCGGGCTGGGCGTACGCTCGGGCGAACCCACATTCCAGTAGCCAGGGGACGGAGACGACATGGTCGAAGCGACGCAGCCGCCCGACGACGACGACGGGGATGACGGCGACCACGGCCTGCCGGCCGAGCTCGAAGATCGCGAGCCCGACAGCGATCCGCCGCAGGACGAGATCGACCAGCCCGACGAGAGCGCGCAGTGATGGCCTCGGTAAGCGGCCTCTCTCGCGACCATCGCATCAGGGCACGCGACCGTGCCGTCGCCGCGGCGCTGCTCGCGTTGCACAACGCCCCGCAGATCCACTACACCCAGGGCCCCGCGCGCTGGGAGGGCATCAACAAGAAGCTCAACGCACGGCTCGGCCAGTTCCCGCGCAACGCCGACTGCTCCTCGTTTGCGACCTGGTGCATCTGGAACGGCCTGCACGTCGGCTTCGGTCTCGGCGATCTCGTCAACGACGCCAGATGGTCGGGCGGATACACCGGAACGATGCTCTCCAACGGCAAACCGGTCGAGGAGATCTCGAGCGTGCAGCGGGCCGATTGCGTGATCTACGGCACGGGGGCGCCCGGGCACCACACCGCGATCGTGGTCGGCCGGGCCGAGGACGGGACGCCGATGGTCGTCTCGCACGGCTCTGAGCCGGGCCCCTTCTACCTGCCGTACAACTACAGAGGCGACGTGATGGGTTTCCGCAGATACGTCTGATATGCGGACGCCGATCCGACGATCGGGCGCAGCCATTTTCGGTAAATCAGGAGCGCTGCTGGAAGCGCACGACGGCGCCGCGACGGGTGCAGCGAATGCTCGTGAAGGGCTGAAGGCCCGGGTCGGTGCCCGTCGCGCGCTGCGTGACGCGGCACCCCCAGCGCTTGTGGCTCCCGTCGAGCACCGCGCGGCCCGGCCTGCCCGTGGAGGTCAGGGCGAACCACCCGCCCGCGACGGTCAGCGCGCGGCCGCAGCCGACGCCGCCGGCGACGACGTGGAAGATCTGGCCCGACGAAGCGGCCTTCTCCGTCCCGCAGGCGACGCGCGCCTGCGCCGGCGTAGCGGCGCTCGCCAGCAGGGCGCCGGCGACGAGCGCGCCGGCCGGCCACGTCCGGGCGCCGTCGGCGGTCATGGCCGTGCGTGGTCGTGGCGCACGCAACCCTCGTTCTCGAGCGTGATGTGCTCGATCGCGACCGCGTTGGCATTCGCGTCGAGATCGGGCATCGCCTGGTACTCCGAGACCCACGCGCGCAGGACCTTGTAGCCGCGGACCTTGCGACCGGCCTCGTTGAAGACGTCGATGACGAGATCCCGGCGGAGGTCCGCCGAGCCACCCAGCGCCTCGGCGCGGCCCGCGAGCCTGCTCGCCCAGCGCTCGAAGCCGGCGTCGTGGGTGATGCCGCGCTCGAGCGTGACCGGCTCGAACCCCGTGCGCCCGGGCGACGCGCGGACCGGGGACGAGGGGTCGCCGCCGGCGCGGTGCACGACGTCGCTCGCGCGTTGCAGCCCGCTCGCCTCCCTGATGCCCGCGACGTAGGCGCCGTCCAGCTTCACGCGGAACCGGTAGTGCCTGTAGGGGTGCGGGCGCAGGGCCGCGCCAGCCTAGCCGCGCGACAGAAGGGGCGTCAAGCGCGCCCCGCTCACTCTTTTCACCCGCCCCCGGCACCCGCTGGTAGCGTCGGCCGGGGGAGGCTTTCACCAGGCCGACGAGCGACGGAGGGGATGTTCCACATGAGTGAGAACGGAAAGCTGCCGGCCGGCGATCTGGCGCCGATCCCCGGCGGGAAGCTGCGCCGGGACGCCGCCGCCGCGTGGCTTGCGATGCGCAGCCACATCGGCTCCCACGAGGGCGTCTGGGTCTGCCCGACGTCGCCGCGGACGGCCTACCGGCCGCTCGCCGACCAGGAGTACTTCTGGAACCTCTACCAATCCGGCCGCGGCGCGCTCGCCGCCAGGCCCGGGACCTCCAATCACGGCTGGGGCATCGCGGTCGACCTGCCGACCCCGGGGATGCAGGCCGCGGTGCGCAACCACGGCCACATCTTCGGCTGGGGCATCCAGGGCGGCCGGATGGCGTCCGACGCGCCGTCGGAGGCGTGGCACACGACCTTTCACACCGGCGTGTACGTCGCGCCGCCGGCCCCCGAGCACACGCACCCCTATCACGTGATGAACGACGAGGAGCGCGCCGCGCGCGACATCCTCGTCAAGGAGCGGCGGGTCGCCAAGCGCCACGGGGGGTGGGCGCAGCTCGATCCGAGCCATCGGGCACGGGCGATGAAGGCGAAGTCGCAGCTGAAGCAATGCGGGCGCGACATCGCCGTCGCCGCCAAGGAGTCCGGCTGGGACAAGGCTGACCGCAAGAAGCGCTACGACTACATCAACAAGCTGACCGGAGCCTGAGATGGACGACGACGAAGCCGCTGGGCAGTTCCCGCCTCCCGACGCCGGCGAGGAGATCGCCGACGAGCCCGATGTCGCCTTCGGCGAGACCGACGAGGAGGACGGCGAGACGCCTCACGACGACGAGCCCGACGCGGACGGCTGACGGGGCCCGCCTTTGGCGGCACCTCCCTCACCTCTGCGGGGTCGGACGTGAGAGAGTCTGCGGCCATGGACATCAGCGGGTTCGCCGGCGTGGAGGTGCTGGTCGGGCTGAGCTTCGTCTTCTTCCTGCTGAGCACGGCATGCTCGGCGGTGCAGGAGACGCTGGCCAGCATCCTGGGCTGGCGCGCGAAGACGCTCGAGGACGCGGTCGGCAACCTGCTCGGCAACCCGAAGGTCAAGCGCGGGTTCAAGGAGTGGTTCGGGCGCGTGGACAAGCGCGGCGTCGGCGCGGACGTCGCCCAGATCCATGCGCAGGCCGCCTGGCCGGCGGACATGACCTCGCAGGTCTTCGAGCACTGGCGCATCCGCGGGCTGGTGCGCGACCCCGACTCGTCGCTGCGACGGCGCAGCCGGCCCTCGTACCTGCCGCCGCGCGCGCTGTCGCTCGCCGTCGCCGAGACGCTCGCGGCGCACTCGCCCGGCCCGGGCGAGCAGGATGCCGCGCCGTCGCCGTGGGCGCAGAAGGACGCCGAGATCTTCGCCGGGATCGAGAAGGCCCTCGCGCGCATGCCGCTGGAGCACCCGCGCGAGATCCTGCAGAAGGCCGCGGGCAACGCCGACGGCGAGCTCGAGCGCTTCCGCGGCCACATCGAGCATGCGTTCAACGACGGGATGGAGCGCGCATCGGGCTGGTACAAGCGCAAGGCGCAGCTCGTCCTCGCGATCGTCGGGCTGGTGTTCGCCGTGGGCCTGAACGTCGACACCGTGCGGATCGCCGCGCATCTCTACAACGACGAGGCCGTGCGGACGGCTGTCGTCTCGAAGGTCGACACCTCAGCGAAGTCCGACGCCTCCGCCGCCCAGAAGGCCGCCGACTCGGTCACCAAGGTGCAGCAGCTGCAGCTGCCCGTCGGCTGGGCCGCCGCCAACCGGCCCTCCGGTCTGATGGGCTGGCTGAGCCGGATCCCGGGCTGGCTGATCACGGTCGCGGCGCTGAACCTCGGCGCGCCGTTCTGGTTCGACCTGCTGAGTCGCCTGAGCCGCCAGCGCCAGGCGGGCACCCCCGAGGAGCCGGGGCGCCGGCTCAGCGACAAGTCGCCCAAGCCCGCGACGGACATCGACAGCGTCCCGCCGGTGAAGGACTGAACGCCCGGGCGCGGCTCACTCGCTGCGCGCCAGCGCGTCCTCCTGGGTCTCGGCGGCGAGCGCCGCGGGCGGCGCGCGCAGCTCGGCGTCGACGGCGCGCAGCGGGTGCGCAGCCGAGCGCCGCAGCGCCTCGCACCAGCGGCGCGTGAGCGTGTAGGCCAGCGGTGGGGCGATGACGACGAGCCCGCGGGCGAGCCACAGCTGCAGCTCGTAGGGGACCGACAGCGACAGGAACACGCGATCGGCCGAGCCGAAGAAGAAGATCAGCACGACGAACACGAGCATCGCCGCCAGCAGGCCGGTGCGCCGCGGGTTGTCGCGGGCGCGGTCGAGCAGGTGGTGCTCGACGCGATCGCGGGTGAACAGCACGCGGTCGATCGCCGGCAGGGCATACAGGAAGCCGAACACGATCCCGGGGAACACGACGCCGCCGAAGAACGGGTTCGGGGCCAGCGTGCGGCCGAACAGCGTCGGCTCCCAGTTGGGCATCAGCCGCAGCGCGCCGATCAGCCAGCCCAGATACCAGTCCGGCTGGGCGCCGTTCTCGCCGACCCACGGCTCGAAGGGGCCCCACTGCCAGACCGGGTTGATCTGGACGAGCCCGCCGAGCAGCACGAGCACGGCGGCGACGGCGAACAGCCATCCCAGCGAGCGCAGCGCGTAGGCCGGCCACAGCGGCGAGCCGACGACGTTGCGCTCGCGCCTGCCGGGGCCAGGGAACTGCGCATGGCGCGTGCGCACGACGAGCCACAGGTGCAGCCCGATGAGCGTCGCGAGCGCCGCGGGCAGCAGGAAGACGTGGACGATGAACAGCCGTGACTCGAACGCCGGCCCGCCGGGGAACGGGCCGTCCCACAGCAGCGTGCCCAGCGCGCCGCCGATCCCGGGCAGCGACAGCGCGGTCGAGTAGCCGATTGCCAGCCCCATCCCGGAGATCAGGTCGTCGAGCAGCGAGTAGCCGGCGTAGCCTTCGACGACGGCGAGCGTCAGCAGCGTCACGCCGACGACGTAGGTCAGCTCGCGCGGCCTGCGAAAGGCGCCGGTGAACACGACGCGCAGCAAGTGCAGGGTGATCGCCACGACGAACAGCAGCGCCGCCCAGTGATGGGTCTGGCGCATCAGCAGGCCGGCGGGGACCGTGAGGGAGAGGTCCAGCGCCGAGCCGTAGGCGCGGCTCATCTCGGTGCCGTCCAGCGGCGCGTAGGGGCCGTGCCACGTCATCTGCGCCGTGCTGGGCTCGAAGAAGAGCGCGAGGAACACGCCGGTCGCGACGAGCACGACGAACGCGTAGAGCGCCATCTCGCCCAGCAGGAAGGACCAGTGGTCGGGGAAGACGTAGCGCAGCGCCTTGCGCAGCACGCGCGCCGCTCCCAGCCGCTGGTCGACGAATGCGACGGGGTCGAGGTCCGGGCTCATCCGCGATCGGTCCCCCACCAGGCGGGGCCCACCGAGCCCGACAGCGGCCCGGCCGCGACGAGGCGGCCGGCCTGCACTCGCAGCGGCAGCTGCGGCAGCGGCCTGCCCGCCGGCCCGAGCGTGACCTTGGCGGCGCGGCGGACGTCGAAGGTCGAGTAGTGACACGGACACACGAGCGCCGGCGGCCCCGAGGTGTCCTCGTTGAGCGGGTGGCGAAACAGCGAGACCGCGCAGCCGGCGTGGGTGCAGATCTTCGAGTAGGCCAGCAGCCCTTCCGGGGCCCAGGTGCGGC
>JAXDFS010000032.1:0-10089 GCA_034665465.1 Solirubrobacteraceae bacterium | reverse complement strand
TCGCCTCGACGATCTCGCAGTACTCAGACCGCGCCGACCAGGCAATCACGCAGACGATCTACCCGACGATCTGCGCCGTGAAGGATCGCGCCGACCTGCTCTTCGAGGCGTTCGTGAAGTCCAACCGTCTGGCGCTCATGTGGGGCGCGCCGTTCGGGCTCGGGCTCGCCGTGTTCGCCGAGGACCTCGTGCGGTTCGGGATCGGCGAGCGCTGGCGGCCGGGCATCGGGCTCATGCAGGCGATCGGGGTCGCGGTCGCGATCCACCAGATCGGCTTCAACTGGGACGCGTTCTATCGCGCCCGCGCCGACACGAAGCCGGTCGGGATCGCGTCCGCGGTCGCGATCGCGGCCTTCGTGGCGATCGCGCTGCCGCTGCTGGCGATCGACGGCCTGCGCGGGCTGGCGATCGCGACGCTGCTCGTCGAAGCCGTCAACTTCTCCGTGCGCATGTTCTACCTGCGGCGGCTGTTCTCGGCCTTCCGGCTCATCCGCCACACGGCGCGCGCGCTGTTGCCCAGCGTGCCGGCGGTCGCGGTCGTCGCCGGGGTGCGCGTGCTCGCGGGGGACGAGGGGACGCTCGTGGCAGCGCTGGCGATGCTCGCGCTCTACGTCGTCACGACGCTCGCTGCGACGGCCCTGCTCGAGCGCCGCCTGCTGCGCGAGATCCTGGCGTACGTGCGCCGGCGGTCTCCCGCCGACGCACCCGCCTGAGTCTGCTTTCAGCTGACCTTGAGGGTCATCGACTGCACGGCCGCGCCGTGGATCTTGCAGTAGATCTTGTACGTGCCGGCCTTCTTCAGGGTCTCCTTGTAGGTGCCGGTCTTCTTGGCCGTCGAGGTGAACTTCACCGGGCCGGTCTTGACCGTGACGGTGTGCGCGAACTTGCCGGAGAACTTCCAGATCACGGTGTCGCCCTTCTTGACCTTGATGACCGGCTTGGTGCCCTTCTTGACGAAGTAGTTGTCGCCGACCTTGACGGTCTTCGTGGCGGCGAAGGCGGGGACTGCGAGGGCTGCGGATGCCACGGCGACGGTCGCGAGGGCGATGAGCTTGCGCATATGAGGGGAGATCCTTTACTCGGGGGAGGTCGGTCGTGGCGTGGACGCGGCGACGGCACTCGGCTCGCGCAACAACACCTCGACGTGCCCGGGCGAAGCCGTCCGGGTTGCCTGAATCCTACGGCGCTCCTTCAGCGCGCGCGACAGATGTACGAGAGCGGCGACGCGCCCGGCGAGCTCGACGGGCGCCAGGCGCCGCGGCCTGTTGCTGCGCAGCTCGCTCGCCCAGCGGCGCGCGAGCACCCGCGGCGAGGCTGCGGGCATGCAGCGCACGGCGCACCACACGCTGTTGCGGGCCACGTAGAAGCGTGCCCGCGCATGCGAGCGCGTCGTCGCCCCGAGGCGGTGGACCACGCGTGCGCCGGGCACGAGCAGCGCGTGGTAGCCGGCGAGGACCGCGCGGAAGGCGAGGTCGACGTCCTCGTAGTAGAGAAAGAAGCGCTCCTCGTAGCCGCCGAGCGCGTCGAAGACGTCGCGGCGGAAGACGGGCGCCGCGCCGGGCGCCGCGAAGACGGGGTAGGGCTCGGCGGGCAGATCTGCCAGGGGGCGATCGCGCAGCAGCTTGTAGGCGTAGCCCGCGGCCGCGTACTGGTCGCCGGCGCTCTCGATGCGCCCGGTGGCGGCGCTCACGAGCACGCTGCCCAGCGCCCAGGTGCGCTCGTCGCGCGGCGCCCCGAGCAGCTGCTCGAGCCAGTCGGGGGCCGGGGTGGCGTCGGAGTTCAGGACGCAGACCCACGGCGCGCTCGTCGCCGCGACGCCGCGGTTGGCGCCCCCGGCAAAGCCGAGGTTGCGCCCGATCTCCAGCGCCCGCACGACCGGGTGATGCGCGCGCAGCAGCGCGAGCGAGCCGTCGCGCGAGCCGTTGTCGGCGACGACGATCTCGGCCGGGGCGCGGGTCTGGGCGGCGAGCGCGGCGAGGCAGTCGGGCAGCAGGCGCTCCCCGTCGTAGTTGACGATGACGACCGCGACGTCGTCGTCGCGGGGCATGTCAGCGCCCCGGGTCGAAGCGCGCGATGAAGGCGTCGACGTCCGGGCTGGAGAGCGCGTCGACGTGCTCGGAGACCGTGTCGGTCGGCCAGTCCCACCAGCGGATGCGCAGCAGCGCCTCGACCTGCTCGTCGCCGAAGCGGCGGCCGATCTCGCGCGCCGGGTTGCCGACGACGATCGCGTACGGGCGCACATCCTTGGTCACGACCGCCTTCGTGCCCACGACGGCGCCGTCGCCGATCGTCACGCCCGACATGACCGTGCACCCGTTGGTCACCCAGGTGTCGCTGCCGACCACGATGTCGCCGCGGCCGTGGGTGAAGCCGTCCTCGTGGGCGCCGGGCAGCTCGAGCATCGCGCGCAGGCCGTACAGCGACACCCACTCCGTGCGGTGCATGCCGCCCACGTAGAAGTCGGCATCGGGGGCGACGGAGGCGAAGTTGCCGATGATCACGCGGCCGGTGTCGCCCTTGTACTTGACGACGTGGGGGGCGTAGTAGCTCATGTTGCCCATCACGAGCGTGCCCTCGGCGATGTGCCGCTGGGCCTCCTCCTGCAGGGCGACGGTGCCGTCGGCGTTGTTCAGCGACCGGCGCAGGTGCTGGACGGCTTCGACGCGCGCCCGCAGCCGCCGCAGCTCCTGGACGGCGCGCCGGGCCTGATGGGTCGCGCGACGGGCCGGGCTGGGCACCGGGCGCAGTCTACGGGGGGTACGCTCGGGATCGTGGCTGGCGATCAGGCTCTCGCGGACCTCTACGAGGCCAAGGCGCAGACGTATGCGGCGTTCGGCAACGGCGCCATCGCCGCCCACGCGCTCGCGCTGCTGCCGGCGGGCGGCTCGGTCCTGGACCTCGGCTGCGCCTCGGGCGGGCTGCTCGCGCTCCTGCGCCCGCGCGCCGGCCACCTCGCGGGCCTCGAGCTGTCGCCGACCGCGGCGCGCGCCGCCGCGCAGGTGGGCGACGAGGTCGTGCAGGGCGCGCTGGAGGACGCCGGGCTGCCGTTCGCGGCCGGCGCCTTCGACCTCGTCGTGCTCGCCGACGTGCTCGAGCACCTCGCCGACCCGCAGGCGGGCCTCGCGCGCGCCGTCGGCTGGTGCCGGCCCGGCGGCGCGGTGCTCGTCAGCGTGCCCAACGTGGCCCACTGGCGCGCGCGTCTCACGCTCGCCCGTGGCCGCTGGCCCCAGGAGGACAGCGGCACCTTCGACGCCGGCCACCTGCGCTGGTTCACCCGCGCCTCGCTCGCCGACCTGCTGGGCTCTGCCGGGCTCGCCGACGTGCAGCTCGACGCGATCGTGCCCGCCCTGCGCAACCACCTGCCCGCGCAGCGACTGGCGCGGCGCGCGGAGCCCGCCTGGCAGGCGCTCGGGCGCCGGGCGCCCGGGCTGCTCGGCTATCAGATCGTGGGGATCGGCCGCCGCGCCTGAGATGAGGTGGGAGGGGGACGCCGCCGGGGTATGCACGGCCAATGCCCGAGTCCTCTGCCGCGCCCGCCGGCGCCGCCATCCTGCTCGACGTCAACGGGACCGCCGAGCGTCTGGACGTCGACATCCGGTCGACCCTGCTGGACGTCCTGCGCGAGCAGCTGGGCCTGATCGGCACCAAGAAGGGCTGCGACCGCGGCCAGTGCGGAGCCTGCACGATCCTGCTCGACGGCCGCCGCGCGCTGAGCTGCCTGGCGCTCGCCGTCTCCCACGACGGCGCGCAGGTGGTGACGATCGAGGGGCTCGCCGACGGCGACGAGCTGCATCCGGTGCAGGAGGCGTTCGTGGCCCACGACGCGCTGCAGTGCGGCTACTGCACGCCGGGCCAGATCTGCTCGGCCGTCGGCATGCTCGACGAGGCGCGGGAAGGATGGCCCAGCGCCGTGACCGCCGACCTGACCGCGACCGGCCCCGCCGATCTCGGCACCGACGAGATCCGCGAGCGAATGAGCGGCAACGTCTGCCGCTGCGCGGCCTACGTGAACATCGTCCCGGCGATCGCCGAGGCCGCCCGATGAGGCCCTTCGCCTACGAGCGCGCGACCGACGCCGCGGGCGCTGTCGCGGCGCTGGAGCGCGGCGGCGACGGCGCCCGCTACCTGGGCGGGGGCACGAACCTCGTCGACCTCATGAAGCTGGGCGTCGAGACGCCGCAGCGGCTCGTCGACGTCAGCCGTCTGGACCTCGGCGCGATCGAGCTGCTCGACGGCGGCGGCCTGCGGATCGGCGCGGGCGTGCGCATGAGCGAGCTGGCCGCCGACCGCGTGGTGCGCGAGCGCTGGCCGGTGCTCGCCCAGGCGCTGCTGGGCGGCGCGTCCGGGCAGCTGCGCAACCTCGCGACGATCGGCGGCAACCTGCTGCAGCGCACGCGCTGCCCGTACTTCCAGGACGTCTCGGCGCCCTGCAACAAGCGCGTGCCCGGCAGCGGCTGCTCCGCGCGCGAGGGCGTGCACGCAAACCTCGCGATCCTTGGCGCCTCCGAGCACTGCATCGCCACCAACCCGTCGGACATGGCGGTGGCGCTCGTCGCGCTGGATGCGCTCGTGCACGTGCACGGCACGGACGGCCCGCGGACGATCGAGCTGGCGCAGCTGCACCGGCTGCCCGGCGACGAGCCGCAGCGCGAGACCAACCTGCGCCCGGCCGACCTCATCACCGCGGTCGAGCTGCCCGCGCTTGCGCTGGCCGCGCATTCGGCCTGGCGCAAGGTGCGCGAGCGGGCCTCGTTCAGCTTCGCGGTGGTGTCGGTGGCGGCCGCACTCGACGTGGCCGACGGCACGATCCGCGACTGCCGGCTGGCGCTCGGTGGCGTCGCGCATCGGCCCTGGCGCGCGCTGGCGGCCGAGAGCGCGCTGCGCGGCGGGCCCGCCACCACCGCCGCGTTCGCCGTGGCAGCCGAAGCCGAGCTCGAGGCCGCGCGGCCGCTGCGCGACAACGCCTACAAGGTCGGCCTCGCGCGCGACGTGATGATCCGGACCCTGGAGGGGCTCGCGTGAGCACCGGCGCCACGCAGTCGATCGGCGCCCCGCACGAGCGCGTCGACGCGCGGGCGAAGGTCACCGGCCAGGCCCGCTACGCCGTCGAGCAGCCGATGGACGCGATGGCCCACGCGGTGCTCGTCACCGCCACCGTCGCGGCGGGCGAGATCGTGGCCGTCGACGCCGCCGAGGCGCTCGCCCTGCCCGGCGTGCTCGCGGTCCTCAGCCACGAGAACGCCCCGCGCGTGCAACCCGCCGACGACGGCGAGCTGCTCGTGCTGCAGTCGCCGAAGGTGTCCTACCGCGGGCAGATCGTCGCGTGCGCGGTCGCCGACAGCCTCGAGGTCGCCCAGGACGCGGCCGAGCGCGTGCGGGTGCGCTACGAGCAGGGCGAGCACGACGTGGTGCTGCGCGCCGGCCACCCGAAGCTCTACGAGCCCAAGAACGTCAACGCGGGCTTTCCGACCACGAGCACGATGGGCGACCTCGATGCCGGGCTCGCCGAGGCGCAGGTCACGATCGACGAGACCTACTCGACCCCCACGCAGCACAACAACCCGATGGAGCCGCACGCCACGACGGCGGCGTGGCACGACGGCGACCTGCTGTTGCACGACTCCAGCCAGGGCACGAGCGGGGCGCGCTCGACGATGGCCGAGGTGTTCGGGCTGCCCGAGGGGCGGGTGCGGGTCATCGCCCAGCACGTCGGCGGCGGCTTCGGGTCCAAGGGCACGCCGCGGCCGCACACGGTGGTGGCCGCGATGGCCGCGAGGATCGTGGAGCGGCCGGTCCGGCTCGCCGTGACGCGCCGGCAGATGTTCACCGTCACCGGCTATCGCACACCGACGATCCAGCGCGTGCGCCTCGGGGCCGCCGCGGACGGCACGCTCACGGCGATCGGCCACGACTCGGTCCAGCAGACGTCCACGCTGCGCGAGTTCGCCGAGCAGACGGCGGTGATCACGCGGACGATGTACGCGGGGCCCAACCGCCTGACGAGCCACCGCCTCGCGGCGCTGGACGTCCCCTCGCCGGCCTGGATGCGCGCTCCCGGCGAGTGCCCTGGGATGTTCGCGCTGGAGTCGGCGATGGACGAGCTGGCGCTGGCCTGCGGCCTGGACCCGATCGAGCTGCGCGTGCGCAACGAGCCCGAGCTCGACCCCGCCACCGGCAACGCGTTCAGCTCGCGCAACCTCGTCGCCTGCCTGCGCGACGGCGCCGAGCGCTTCGGCTGGTCGGGCCGCGACGGACTGCGCGGCGGTGGCGCCGACGGACTGCTGCGCGGGATGGGCGTGGCCGCGTCGGTCTATCCGGCCTACCAATCGGCGTCCTCGGCACGCGCGAGCGCCGACCCGGGCGGCGGCTTCACCGTCGAGGTGGCGGCGACGGACATCGGGACCGGGGCGCGCACGGCCCTCGTCCAGATCGCCGCAGATGCGCTCGGCGTCGACCCCGCGCGGGTGAGCGTGGAGATCGCCGACAGCGACCTGCCCTTCGGCCCGGTCGCGGGCGGATCGGCGGGCACCGCGTCGTGGGGGTCGGCGGTGCATGGCGCGTGCAGCACGCTCGTCGCCCGGCTGCAGGAGGCCGGGGGCCCGGTCTGCGAGGCGCCGGTCTCGGCCGAGTACGACACGACGGAGGATCTCGATGCCCGCGAGCCGCGCGCGCGCTTCGCCTTCGGCGCCCAGTTCGCGCAGGTCGCGGTCGACCCGGCCTCGGCGGAGGTGCGCTGCGAGCGGCTGCTGGGCGTCTTCGCGGCGGGGCGGATCATCAACCCCCGCACGGCCCGCTCGCAGCTCATCGGCGGCATGGTCATGGGGCTGTCGATGGCCTTGATGGAGGAGACGCTGATGGACGAGCGCCTGGGCGGCTGGGTCAACACCGACCTCGCCGGCTATCACGTCGCCGTCAACGCCGACGTGCGCGAGATCGAGGCCGTGTGGCTGGACGAGCACGACGAGCACCTGAACCCGATGGGCTCCAAGGGCATCGGCGAGATCGGGATCGTGGGAACCGCGGCGGCCGTGGCCAACGCGGTGCACCACGCCACCGGCGTTCGCGTCCGCGACCTGCCGATCCGGCTGGACCGTCTGGTGGGCAGGCTGCCCGGCGCGCCGGACGCAGGATGAATTTCATGCCCGATCCCCGGGATTTGCGGGATACTCGAGCAGCTGTGAAGCACTCCGTCGCCGTCGCAGCCGCCACCGCGCTGCTCGCCGCCTCCCCGGCGATGGCCGCCGCCGTGCCCTCGTTCACCGCGGCCGCCGCCGGCGATCAGACGATCGCCTTCGACGCGTCGGCGTCGACGTGTGAGTTCGGGCTGTGCGGCTACGACTGGCGCTGGGCCGACGGAACGCGCCTGGGCGCGACGATCGGCAGCGGCGTGACGGTGACGTTCCGCTTCTCCAGGCCGGGCTGGCAGACCGTGGTGCTCACGGTGAGCCAGCACTGCGCCCCGGGGTCGCCCAACTGGTGTCCGCGCTCGCTCGCGCATCAGGTCTTCGTCGCCGGGCCGGACCCTGTGGCGCCGCCCGCCCCGGTCGTGACGCCGGACCCGGCCGCCGCGCCAGCCGCTGCGGCGCCCGCCGCGCCGGTCGCCACGGCGGCGCCCGACGTCGCCGTGGCGCCCGAGACGGTCGTCGCCCCGGCCCCGGCCCCGGTATCCGCGGCCCGTCCCGCCGCGAGGCCACACCCGCGCCGGCATCACAAGCACCACCGCCGCCACCATCGGCGCAAGAAGCACCGGGCGCAGGCGCCGGCGGCGCGGCGCCACTGAGCCGGCGCGGCACGGGCTGAGCCCTACACCGTCGACCCCACCCCCTGTGGTGCAGGGGGTGTGTCGAATTTCCCGGGCTGGGGCCCGGTTCTTCGACGCACCCCTCTCGCGGGCCACCCGATCCGGGCATACCGTCACGGAAAAGCCCAGGGTGCAGCGGTTTCCGCGATACGGCCCGCGGCAGGGCACGTCCGACGAGGGCTGGCCGGGGCAGGTGCACGCCAACAACCACCCTCGGGGGGTCGTCATGAAGCGCTCGATCGCGTCGGCATCGACCTGCGAGAACGGCTTCTGCGGCTACGTGGCTATGACGGCACGCGCCTGGGCTACACGATCGGAAACACTGTCAGCGTGTCCTTCCGCTTCGCCGTGCCGGGCTGGCACGAGGTCGTGCTCACGGTGGGCCAGCACTGCTTCCCGGGATCGGCGCGCTGGTGCCCGGTCTCACTCGCCCCGCAGGTCTTCGTCCCGGAGCCCGACCCGGTCGTGACGCCCGATCCCGTGGTGACGCCCGACCCCGCGGTCACGCCCGCGCCGGTGGTCACGCCCGACCCGGTCGTCACTCCCGCCACCTCGGGGCAGGGATCGTCGGGCTCGGGCGGGTCGGGGTCATCCGCGCCCTGAGTAGTGTTGCGCCCGCCATGGGCCTCAGGACCGTTCGCTACGACATGAACCACGGCGCCTCGCGGCGCATCCTGATGCCGACGATCGAGCGCTGGGCGGCCTCGCAACCGCCCGACGCCGAGGTGCTGGAGGTCGGAGCGGGCCACTACGACCACCGGCCGCTGTTCGCGTGCCGCCTGACGAAGTTCGACGCCGACGAGTCCCAGGGCCCGGACATCGTCGGCGACGCACACGCGATGCCGATGGACGACGACCGCTTCGACGCCGCCCTGGCGATCTCGGTCCTCGAGCACGTCGACGATCCCTACCAGGTGGTGCGCGAGATGTACCGCGTGCTCAAGCCCGGGGCGCCCGTGCTGGCCTGGATCCCCTTCACCTTCGGCGTCCACGGCTTCCCCGAGGACGTCAGCCGCTTCACGACCTTCGGCATGCGCCAGCTTTTCGAGCGCGCGGGCTTCGAGATCGTGCGCATCGACGAGAAGCCGTACTCCGGGGCGTTCCTGCAGCTCTCGAACCTCGTCCACTTCCTGCTGCCGCGCACCGACCACCGCCGCTGGGTGCGCCCGCTCAACAAGACCCTCTTCCTCATCGCGCGGATGGGCTATCCGCTGGACGAGCGCTTCGGCAAGCTCAAGCTCAAGACGCTCTACACCGGCGCCGAGATCGAGGCCCGCAAGCCCGGCGCGGCCGACGGGCCCGCGGCCGCCGCAGCCGGTCGCGCGCAGCCGCACGACGCCGTCGTCTGAGCGCTCCTCGACGACCCGCCCGTCGGCGACGAGCAGGTCCGAGTGGCCGAGCACCTCCGACAGCGTCAGGTAGGCCTGTGTCACCGCGACCGTCCCCCAGAGCGCGCCGGCGATCTCGTAGGCCGTCAGCGGCCCGTCCTCGACCAGCCGGCGGATCTTGCGCGCGCGCCGGCGGTGCATCTTGAAGCGGTAGTCGATCAGCGCGACGTGGTCGTCGACCGGATCGCCGTGCCCTGCCAGGACGAAGTCGACGTGTTCCATCTCCCGCGTCGCGCGCATCGAGGCGAGGTAGATCTCCAGCGCGTGCGGGCGGTCGGGCGGATCGTCGCCGAGCGGCACGTCCAGCGGCCGCGAGATCAGCGGGTTGGAGGAGATGTGCCTGATCAGATGGTCCGCCCCGATCAGGATTCCGCGCCGCTCGTCGTGGAAGATCGTGTCCGAGGGCGAGTGGCCCGGGCGGTGGTGGACGCGCAGCGTGCGGTCGCCGAACACGAGCTCGGAGGCGTCGGCGAGCGGCTGCGTGACGACGGATGAGGCGCCGAGCGCGCGATAGGCGTGCGACGTCGCAAGCAGGGCCAGGCGCACGTCCTCGGGGATGCCGTGCTCGGCCATCACGCGCTCGCCGAAGGCATCGTCGGCGGCCATGCTCTCGTCGTAGCGCGCGGCCCACGGGGCGAGCAGGTCCAGCGCCGCGACCTGTGCGCCCGAGCGGCGCGCGAGGATCGAGGCGAGACCGAGGTGGTCCATGTGCTGATGGGTCAGGACGATGAGCTCGAGGTCCTCGATCCGCCGCCCGTGCCCGGCCAGCGCGAGCTCCAGCGCATCCAGTGACGTGCCCGAGTTGGGGCCGGTGTCGACGAGCGTCAGCGGGTCGTCGTCGATCAGATAGCAGTTGACGCTGCCGACCTGAAAGGGCGTCGGGATCGGCAGGCAGTGGAT
>JAXDFS010000031.1:0-5932 GCA_034665465.1 Solirubrobacteraceae bacterium | reverse complement strand
CGGGGACGCGCCGGCCGCGAAGTCGTTCGCGGCGCCGCTCGCGCGGCTCGTGAGCACGAGCTTGCCGCTGGCGACGACGGCCGAGACCGGCGAGTCGGCGCGCGCGTTGATCGCCGCGGCGACGGTGCCGACGGTGCTGTTGGGGTCGACCGCGAGCGTGAAGGAGCCGATCTGGACGCTCTGCGCGGTCGTGCTGGCCGTGTAGTCGAAGGCGTGCTGGGCGGTGACAGCCAGGCGGCTGACCTCGAGCTGGTGGGAGCCGGGGGCGGCGGCGCCACTGAGCGCGCGGACGGAAACCCGCGCGGCGTCGCTGGAGCCGACCGTCTGCACGTCGGCCCACGTCGCCGTGCTGCGCAGCGCGGTGGCGGCATCGCGCACGGCGTTCAGCTTCGTCGTCAGGTCCTTGAGGGTCCCCTGGCGCGCCTGCGCCTGGGTGTCCTGCAGCGCCATGCGCGTGCGCGGCGCCTGCTCGACGCTCATGAGCTGCGTGATGATCGACTCGGTGTCCAGGCCGGACGCCAGGCCGCTGAGCGCGATCGGGCTCATCGCCTACCTCCCTCGGATGCCGCGCCGCTCGCGATCTCCAGCACGCGCGCGGGCGTCAGGTTCGCGACCACGGTCCCGTCGAAGTCGCACAGCAGCGCGAGCACGCGCTCGCGGTCCGGGACGAGCGCGAAGCGCACCTCCTGGCCGGACTCGAAGAGCCGGCGGGCGACCTCGCCCGCGACGTGCGTCGCGAACAGCGCCTCGGCCGATGGCCCGTCGTTGTACATCTGCTTCCTCCTGGATGGTCGCCGCCGGCTCTTCCATGAGCCGACGGTGCTGCATGCCCGCCGTGATCGGCCGGCGCGGCGCGACCTTGAGCGCGACCTCCTACCCGGCGTCGGCGAGCTGGCGCTGGGCGACGAAGGCGAACAGCCGCCGCGCCTCGACGATCTCCTCGCGCGGGCACGAGCGGCGCGCCAGCGCGCGCGCCGAGGTCTCGCCGAAGCGCTCGAGCGCGAGGTGGCGCTCCAGCAGCGACGCCCCGCCGCGCTCGGCGGCGCGCACGAGGGCGCCGGTGGCCTCGTGGAGCATGTCGTAGTTGGCCGTCGCCGCCGCCGAGGCCAGCGCCGCGAGCCAGCGCTCACCGGCCGTGACGCCCTCGGGGTCGACGAAGAAGCCGGTGCGCAGCTCGCCGTAGAGCCCGCGCCAGCTCAGGTCCGCGAGCTGGGCGCCGTGGGTCTCGACGAGGGCGGCGAGGGCGGGCAGCGAGCGCCTCGGAGGGTCGGTCGGCGACATCGCGGGGCGCCCGCGCTCGGCCAGCAGCCGGCGGACCTCGGAGGTCGCGAAGCGGCGATGACCGCCGGCGGTGCGCGTCACGCACAGGCGCCCGTCGTCGGCCCACCGGCGGGCGGTCGTCGTCGAGATGCCGAGCGCCTGGGCGGCCTGGCCGAGGCTCATCGTCGCCACCGGCGACGGCGCGGCGCCATTGGCCTCGGAGGCGAACAGCGCGGCCTGCTGGGGCGGTGGCGGGTCGGCGGGGCGCGTGACCTCCAGCAGGTCGGTCCAGTCGCGGCCCGAGCGCACGAGCTCCAGCGCCGCGCCCGCGGACAGCGGAGGGGCGAACAGCTCGCCCTGCGCGCGGTCCAGGCCCAGCGAGCGCAGCAGCCGCAGCTGGCCCTCGGTCTCGACCTTGGCCGCCGTCATCGGCAGCCCCAGCGAGTGTCCCATCCCGATCATCGCCTCGACGAGGCGCGCGTCGCGCGATCCCTGCGCGAGCTCGGTGAGAAACGACGAGTCGACCTTCAGCGCGTCGAACGGCAGCTGGCGGATCGCGGCGAGCGAGGAGTAGCCGGTGCCGAAGCGGTCCAGCGTGATCCGCACGCCGACGCTGCGCAGGTCGTCGAGCTGCGCGGTGGCGATCTGGCCCTCGCCCGTGAACATCGTCTCGGCGATCTCCAGCACGAGCTGATCTGGTCGCAGCCCGTTGTCCTGCAGCGCGCGCGAGACGGCGCCCGCGAGCTCGGGGGCGGCGAAATGGCGGGCGGAGATGTTGACGTGGACGGCCGGCGGCGGCCCGTCGAGCGCGCGACCCCAGGCGGCGAGGTCGCCGCAGGCGATCGACAGCACCTCGGCGCCGAGCGGCACGGCGAGCCCGCTCGTCTCGGCGGCCTGCAGGAACTGGGTCGGCGCGAGCAGCCCGAGGTCGGGGTGCTGCCAGCGCACGAGCGCCTCGACGGCGACGATCGCGCCGTCGCGCAGGTCGATGATCGGCTGGTAGTGCAGGCGCAGCTCGCCGTCGGTCAGCGCGCGCCGCAGGCCCTGCTCGATCTCGGCGGCGTGGACGAGCCGGCGGCGCATGCCCTGCGTCGCGAGCTCCGAGCGCGCGCCGCCACGCTCGCGAGCGCGGATCGCGGCCGCGCCGGCCGTGCGCAGCAGCTCGCCGACCGTGCCGGAGCCGCGCTCGGCGAGCACGACGCCGACGCTCGCGCTGAGCGACAGCTCCCTGCCGCCGGCGAGCATCGGCTCGCTGAGGGCGGCGACGATCCGCTCGGCGACCGCGGTCGCGTCGGCGTCGCTGTCGACGTGGGGCACGAGCACGCCGAAGTGGTCGCCCCCGAGGCGGCCTGCGCTGGCCTCCGCGGGCAGCGCGCCCTGCAGGCGCGAGGCCGCGCCGACGAGCACCTCGTCGCCGGTGCGGTGGCCGAAGCCGTCGTTGAGCTTCGCGAAGCCGTCGAGGTCGACGTAGAGCACGGCGGCGTCGTGCCGGCCGCGGCGCGCGCGCTCGAGTCCCTGCTCGATGCGGTTCTCGAAGAGCGGGCGGTTGGCCATGCCGGTGAGCGGGTCGTGCAGGCCCAGGCGCGTGATCTCCTGGTCGGCGCGCCAGCGCGCCGTCGCGGTCCCGATGACGTTGGCGATCGACTGGGCGAAGCCGATGTCCGGCGCGGCGAGCGCGCGCTCGTCGGTCCCGGCGATCGCCAGCATGCCGCTGACGCGTCCGCGCTCGCTCTGGAAGGTCACGGCGAGCACGCAGCCCATTCCCTGGACGAACGGCAGCTCGGAGAGCTCGGTCAGTGCGTCGCCGGTGAGCAGCAGCGATCCCGAGGCGTCGATCGTGCGACCGAGCAGGGTCGCGTGCGCCTCGCCGGCCGGCTCCCCGTGGCCGCTCAGCGGGCCGAAGCCGATCGCGGCCTCGCAGCGCAGGTCGCCGCCGGGTGCGAGCGCCAGCGCGACGCCGCGGTCCACGGCGAGGCCGTCGACCAGCGTCGCCAGGCCCGCGGTGGCGAGGTCGGCGGGGTCCAGGCCCGCCAGCGCGCTCTGGCCGAGCGACACGACGAGCGCCTGGCGCACGATCGCCTCGGCGCGCTCGCGCTCGACGAGCTTGTCGGCGGTGAGGTCGCGGATGAAGCCGGTGTACGTCGGGGCGGACCCCTCCATCTGGGTGACGGCGAGCTCGACCGGGAACGTCGATCCGTCGGAGCGCTGGGCCTCGAGCTCGATGCGCTTGTCGAGGATCCGGGCCTCGCCGCCTTCCAGCAGCCGCGCCATGCCGTGGCGATGCGCGGCGCGCGAGAGGGGCGGCACGATGAGCTCCGCCATCTCGGCGCCGATCGCCTCCTCGCGCGTGAAGCCGAACATCCGCTCGGCCGACGGGTTGAACTCGAGGACGATGCCGAGCGAGTCGATCGAGATGATCGCGTCCAGAGACGACCGCAGCACGGCGGCGTCCACGCGTGCTGAGGGGATGAACACGTCGGTGGGCACGTAGGGCCCCTCGGTCACAACGGCCTTGGACTTGAGCGCGTCGAGCCAACGGCAGACGCTCGGGGTCCAGGCCTCATACACCCGGCCGTCCCCGACGCGCGCCAGGAGTAAACGGGTGTACGAGTCCGGCACCTGGCACGATCGTGCAATGGCCGGCAATCCGCCACCGCTCGCCGGTCCCGGCGAGCCGCTGGGCAAGCTCCAGCGCGGCCTGGGTTCGGGCTATCTCTGGGCGCTGGACGCCGACCGCGCGGTCGCACACGCGCTCCTGCTGCACTGCATCTTCAACGACCCCCGCTGGGACCGCCAGCTCGACGCCCGCGTGGAGTACTACGCGACCCTCGCGCTCGACGTCGGCCTGGACACCGGCGCGCTCGAGCAGTGGCTGCGACGCGGCGACGACGACCTCGAGACGACGCACGACGTGCTCGCAGTGCTCGGGCGGATGGCGATCCGCGGTCACGCCGAGGCCCGCCGCGTGCTGCGCGACTATGTCGGCCACGGGCGCTTCTGGGATCGCGCGCTCGAGCTGCTCATCGACGACTACGACGCCATGCGCGTCGGCGCCCCCTGGCCCGAGGTCGTCGCCGGCCTCGACGCGGCGATCGTCGATCGCTTCGCCTCCGAGAGCGAGCTGGCCGAGGCGCTGGCGGGCGTCGACGCCAGCGCGCGCCCGTGGACGCTGTGGTCGGTCGAGAACCCCAAGATCGCGTGGGCGCTGTCCTTCGATCACGGCGCCGGGGGCCAGCACGATCCCGCGCCCCTCCGGCGCGCGCCGCGCCCGCGCAGGGCACAGCCCAAGCCGCGCGAGTTGAGCACGTCGCAGCTGCTGGCGATCACCGAGGACTCGCGCTGGACGCAGATCGCCGAGGAGCTCACCGGCCGCAGGAGCGACGACGACGTCCAGCGCCTGCTGCAGGCCGCCAACGATCCCGGGCTGCCGATGCGCCGCGCCGCGATCCTCGCGCTCGGCCACCAGGGGCGCCGCGAGCTGCTGGAGATCGCCCAGGCGAACACGAGCGCGGCCGAGCGCGGCACGCTGCAGGGCGCGATCGCGCTCGCGCTGGAGGCGATGCCGCCCGAGCAGACGCGCGCGCTGGCGCACGACTGGCTGACGTCGCCCGACTGGGCGCGGCGGCGCAAGGCGGCCGGGATCCTTGCCACGTGGGCCGAGGGCGACGATCTCGAGCACGCGCGGCGCGCGCTCGCGCGCGAGCTCGAGCTCGGTCTGGAGGGCGACATCTACGTCGTGTGCTCGCTCGCCGAGGCGCTCGGGCGCTACCACGCGCACGGCCCCTTCGACGAGCTGTTGCGGGCCTACGAGCAGATCCCCTACTCCTACGGCCGGCGCTTCGTCGTGTCGGCGCTCGCGCGCACGGACCCGACCTTCGCCGGCGACGTCGCGGTCGAGTGCCTCTGGGACTGCGAGCCCGAGACGCGCGCGCTGGCCGCCGAGCACGTCGACCGCCGCATCCGGCTCGCGGCGCAGCGCCTGGACGAGCTGGCGGGCGACGACGCGCAGGCGGTGACCGTGCGCCGCAGCGCCGAAGGGGTCTAGGCGCAACGGGCGTCTAAACTAGACCTGTGACCACCTTCGCCGACCTCGGCCTTTCAGACAGCACCCTCCAAGCCCTGCAGGACGTCGGCTACGAACAGCCCAGCCCGATTCAGGAGCAGGCGATCCCGCCGATGCTCCAGGGCCGCGACGTCATCGGCCAGGCGCAGACCGGTTCCGGCAAGACCGCGGCCTTCGGCCTGCCGATCATCGAGTACGTCGACCCGACCGAGCCCGAGGTGCAGGCGCTCGTCCTCACCCCCACGCGCGAGCTGTGCATCCAGGTGACCCAGGCGATCCGCGCGTACGCGCAGCGCAAGGGCGCCGACGTCGTCGCCGTCTTCGGCGGCGCGCCGATCCGGACCCAGCAGGCGCAGCTGAAGGCCGGCGGCCACATCGTCGTCGGCACCGTCGGGCGCGTGCTCGACCTCATCAACCGCCGCTCGCTCGTGCTGGACTCGTGTCGCTTCGTCGTCCTCGACGAGGCCGACGAGATGCTCGACCTCGGCTTCCTCGAGGACGTCGAGAAGATCCTGCGCCTCACGCCCAACAGCCGCCAGACGGCGCTGTTCAGCGCGACGATGCCGCCGCCGATCCGCTCGCTCGCCGACAACTACCTCTACGACCCCG
>JAXDFS010000030.1:0-5099 GCA_034665465.1 Solirubrobacteraceae bacterium | reverse complement strand
GGTCGGGGTCGGGCTCGGGGGCTACGGGCGCCGCGGCGAGCGGCTCGTCCTCGATCAGCTCCCTGGCGTCCCACGCGGCGATCGGCTCGGCGACGGCGACGGCCCCGTTCGTGCTGGGCTCGCGGCGCTGCGCCTGCGCAGCCTGCAGCTGCTCGACGAACGGCGAGGCGACGCGCATGATCTCGCGGATCGCCGGCGAGGCGGGCTCGTGCTCGGACTCGGACTCGGGCAGCGCCTGCGCCGGCCCGTCGTCGTAGACGTTGACCCGCGGCGTGGCGCGCCGCGCGACGACCTCGACGCAGCGGCGCTGGAAGAAGCCGCCCAGCCCGCCGTGCAGCCCCTCGCGCTGGCGCACGACCATCGCGTCCGGCCCGAGCTCCTCGCGGATCTTCGGCAGCAGCTCGTCGAGGTCGGTCCCCCGGTACGTCCTGGGAGAGAAATCGGTCTGTGTGCTCATGCGTCGACGACTCCAATCGTCTCGACCCGGATCCCGGGCACGATCTCGTTGTAGGAACAGACGGCGAGCTGCGGGAGGCTCTGCTCGCACAGCCGGCGCAGGTGGCGGCGCACGCGCGCCGAGCACAGCAGGACGGGCCGGCGGCCGCGGGCGATCGCGGAGTCCTGCTGGCCGGTGAGCGCGCGCACCAGCGCCTGGGCCCGGGCGGGCTCCATCGCCAGGTACTCGCCATCCGTCGTCACGGTGATGGCATCGGCAATTTCCTGCTCGACTTGAGGATCCAGCGAGATCGCGCGCAGCGTGGACTCCGCGTCGACGTGCGGCGCGGTGATCGCACGGCCCAGCGCCTGGCGCGCGTACTCCGCCAGCAGCCCCGGGTCGCGCGTGACGCGCGCCTTGTCGCCGATCGCCTCGACGATCGCGCCGAGGTCGCGGATCGAGACGCCCTCGCGCAGCAGCGCCTGCAGGACGCGCTGGACCTCGCCGACGCTCAGCAGGTCGGGCACGACCTCCTCGACGACCGCCGCGTTGTGCTCCTTGAGGCGGTCCAGCAGCTGGCGCGTCTCCTGGCGCGTGAGCAGCTCGGCGGCCTGCTGGCGGATCGTCTCGGTGAGGTGCGTGACGATGACCGACTCGGCGTCGACGACCGTGTGGCCGAGCGCCTCGGCCTCGGCGGCCTGGTTGTCGGCGATCCAGACGGCGGGCAGCCCGAAGGCGGGCTCCACCGTCGGGACGCCGGCGAGCGCCCCGACGGCGTCGCCGGGGTCCATCGCCAGGCGGTGGCCGGGCAGCAGCCGCGAGCGCGCGACCTCCGAGCCGCGGACCTTGATGACGTATTCGTGGGAGTCCAGCGCGATGTCGTCGTGGATGCGCACGGGCGAGATGACCATCCCGAGCTCGGCGGCGATCTGGCGGCGCACGAGGCCGACGCGCGCCAGCAGCGATCCCCCGGCCGCGTTGTCGGCGAGCGGCACGAGCCCGAAGCCGATCGCGAGCTCGAGCGGGTCGATCGCCAGCGCGCCGACGGCCGCGTCGCTGGGCGAGGGCAGCTGCGGCTGGGGCGTGTCGCGCTCGAGCTGCAGGGCCGCGGCCGACTGCGCGCGCGTCGGGCGGTCCTTCAGCGCCCGCGCGATGAACAGGAACGTGCCGCCGACGAGCAGGAACGGGATCTTCGGCAGGCCCGGCACCAGCGCCATCGCGCAGATCGACGCGCCCGCCACGAGCGGGGCCTTGGGCTGGTCGAAGATCTGGCCGGCGATGTCGTTGCCGAGGTCCTTCTCGGATGCCGAGCGCGTGACGATGATGCCGGTCGCGACCGAGACCAGCAGCGCCGGGATCTGCGCGGCGAGGCCGTCGCCGACGGTCAGCAGCGAGAAGTGCGCGGCCGCCGAGGAGAACGGCATCCCCTGCTGCACGACGCCGACGATGATCCCGCCGATGAGGTTGATGAGCACGATCAGCACCGCCGCGATCGCGTCGCCCTTGACGAACTTCGAGGCGCCGTCCATCGCGCCGTAGAAGTCGGCCTCCTGGGCGACCTCGGCGCGCCGCTGGCGCGCCTGGTCCTCGGTGATCTGGCCGGAGTTCAGGTCGGCGTCGATCGCCATCTGCTTGCCCGGCATCGCGTCGAGCGTGAAGCGCGCCCCGACCTCGGCGACGCGGCCCGCGCCGTTGGTCACGACGACGAACTGGATGACGATGAGGACGAGGAAGATGATCAGGCCGACGACGACGTTGCCGCCGACGACGAAGTCGCCGAAGGCCTTGACCACGTGGCCGGCGTCGCCCTGCAGCAGGATCAGCCGCGTCACCGAGATGTTGATCGCGAGGCGAAAGAGCGTCGTGAGCAGCAGCAGCGTCGGGAAGGAGCTGAAGTCCAGCGCCTTCTGCACGTACATCGTCGTCACGACGATCGCCAGCGCCGCCGAGATGTTCAGCGTGATCGCGAGGTCCAGCAGAAACGGCGGCAGCGGGATGACGAGCATCGCGACGATGAGCACGACGCCGCCGGCGGCGAACAGGTCGCTGTGGCCGGCCAGCTTGCGCAGGAGCGGGTTGTTGAGGTTCACGCGAGTGCCTCGGCGCGGCGGCCGGCCGTGCGATAGACGAAGGCGAGCAGGGCGGCGACGGCGCCGAAGAGCTCCTCGGGGATCTGCGTGCCGATCTCGACGCTCGCGTGCAGCGCGCGCGCCAGCGGCGGGTCGGCGACGACCGCCACGCCATGCTCGCCTGCGATCGCCCTGATCCGGGCGGCGACGATGTCCTTGCCCTTGGCGACGACGATCGGCGCGGGCGCGTCGCCGGAGTAGCGCAGGGCGACGGCGAAGTGCGTCGGGTTCGTCACGACGACGTCGGCGGTCGGGACGTCGGCCATCATGCGCGCGCGGGCAGCCTGCATCTGGCGCCGGCGGATCGCGCCGCGGACCTCGGGGGAGACCGTCTGCTGCTTGATCTCCTGCTTGACCTCCTCCTTGCCCATCTTCATCTGCTTCTCGTGGCGGTAGCGCTGCCAGGCGTAGTCGACCGCGGCGATCGCGAGGTAGCCCATCCCGGCGCGCTGGGCGATCGTCAGGACCGTGTCGGCGCCGCGGCGCAGCAGCTCGTCGGGCCCGAGGCCGACGAGCGCGCCGAGCTGATCGAGCTGGCCGAAGATCGCCATCGACGCGATCGCGCCGACGACCGCGAACTTCACGACGGTCTTGGCCGACTCGAAGAGGAAGTGCATCCCGAAGAGGTTCTTGAAGCCCGACAGCGGGTTGATGCGCTTGGGGTCGGGCTTGAGCGCCTGCGCGCTGGGCTTCCAGCCGACCTGCATCACGCCGGTGACGACGCCCGAGACCATGCAGACCATCGCGATCGGCCCGGTGGCGTAGACGATGTCGAGCATCGTGCTGCCGAGCAGCCGGCCGAGGCCGCCGTGCTCGACGACGTCGGGCGTGGAGATCAGCGTGAGACTGCGCAGCATCGCATCGCGCATGTGACCCCAGGCCGCCGGGCCGAGCGAGCTCAGCGCCAGCAGCGACGCGAGCAGCGCGATCGCCCCGTTGAGGTCCTGGCTCTTGGCGACCTGGCCCTTCTTGCGCGCCTCGTCGCGGCGCTTGGGTGTCGCCTTCTCGGTCTTGTCGGCGCCGCTTGACATCAGGCGACGCGGATCGATTGCAGGGCGGTGCCGACCGAGCGCTGCAGCTCGTCGGCCATCCAGCCGGCGGTGAACGGCAGCGAGACGCCGATGATCAGCAGGCCGATCGTGACCTTCGCGGGAAAGCCGACGGCGAAGACGTTCAGCTGCGGCACGACCTTCGACACGACGCCGAAGGCGGCGTCGGTGATGACGATCGCCAGCACGACGGGCGCGGCGAGCTCCAGCGAGGAGAGGAAGACCTGGGCGAACGCCGACTGCGCGCCGCCGGCGAGCGCCGCCAGCGACGGCATCTTCAGCAGCGGGACGAGGTCGTAGGACCGCGCGAGCCCCTTGATGATCAGCTGGTCGCCGCCGATCGCGATCAGCACCATGATCCCGACGAGCGTGTAGGCCTGGGTGAGCACCGCGCTCTGGTTGCCGGTGACCGGGTCGACGAGCGCGCCGTACGAGAAGCCGATGAGCGTGTCCAGAAACGAGCCCGCCGTGCTGACGGCCGCGAACAGCGCCGCGAGCGCGAAGGCGTAGGCCAGCCCGACAAGGATCTCCTTGAGCATGAGCTCGACGAACTGCCCGACGGCGATCGGCACCTCGCGGCCGCCGAGTGCGATCGGCGCGATGCCGACCGTCAGCGCGACCGCGCAGACACCCTTCGCCCGCGCGGGAACCGACTTCGACGAGAACAGCGGCGCGAGCGCGAAGAGCGGGCCGATCCGGCCGAGGACGAGCAGGAATCCCGCCACCTGGTTCTGGCCGAACTGCGCCAGCAGCGCGTTGAGATTCATCTCATCTGCCCACCCGCGCGGGGATCGAGCCGTACAGCTCGACGGTGAAGCTCTCGAGCTGGCCCAGCATCCATGGCCCGAGGACCACGATCACCACGACCATCGCGAGGATCTTCGGGATGAACGACAGCGTCATCTCCTGGATCTGCGTGACCGCCTGAAAGACGCTGACGATCAGGCCGACGACGAGGCCGGCGAGCAGCAGCGGCAGCGCGAGCTTCAGCGACAGCTCGAGCGTGCGCATCGTGAGGTCGATGACGCTGCCCTGGTCCATCAGTGAAAGCTCTCCACGAGGGAGCGCGTGACGAGGTTCCAGCCGTCGACGAGGACGAACAGCAGGATCTTGAACGGCAGTGAGATGAAGACCGGTGGCAGCATCACCATGCCCATCGACATGAGCGTCGCGCTCACCACGATGTCGATGACGAGGAACGGCAGGAAGATCAAAAAGCCGATCTGAAACGCCGTCTTGAGCTCCGAGAGCGTGAAGGCCGGGATCAGGACGTGCGTCGGGATGTCCTTGCGGGTCTTCGGGCGGTCGATCTTCGCCAGCCCGGCGAACAGGCCGAGGTCGCTCTCGCGCGTCTGGTGGAACATGAACTCGCGCAGCGGGCCCTGCGCGCGGTCCAGCGCCTGGACCTGCGTGATGTGACCGGAGCTGAAGGGGTCCCAGGCCTGCGTCTTCATGTCCTTCAGCGTCGGCTGCATGACGAACAGC
>JAXDFS010000029.1:0-4325 GCA_034665465.1 Solirubrobacteraceae bacterium | reverse complement strand
GCGTCCCTCGCGCCAGGCGTCGAGCGCGTCGCGGTCGTCGTGCCATTGCAGGTCGCGATAGCGCTCCTGGTGCTCCCGGCGGGCGTCGCCGGGATGCGTCAGCAGGACGTGGGCGTAGAACTCGCGCCAGCACAGCTGGCGGATCCAGGCCTCCGCGCCCGCGCCCCCGTGGCGCGCCGCCCTCGCCTCGCACTCCGCGGCCGAGATGCAGCCCCAGCGCAGGTAGGGCGACAGCCGGCTCGTGCCCGCCTGGCCGAGCGCGTCGTGCCCGTCGCCGTAGCGGTCGACCGCGCCGTCGAGCCAGCGTGCCAGCGCCGCGCGGGCGGCGCTCTCGCCCGGCTCGCAGGCGGGTTCGGCCAGCTCGGCGTCGTCGAGGCCGAGCGCCGTCAGTGCCGGCAGGCGGCCGGTCGGCAGCGAGGACGGCAGCGCGGGCAGCTCGGCCGGCGCACGATGCACCGTTCGCCGCTGCAGGTCGAGCCAGTGACGGTGAAACGGGGTGAAGACGGTGAACGGGCGCCCGGCCTTCGTGCGCGGCTTCGAGACGTCGACGACGTAGGCGCCGCCCTGCGGCAGGGGCGCCGCGCCCGCGGCCCGCAGCGCCTCGGTCACGCGCCCGTCGCGCGCCCGCGCGTAGGGCGCGACGTCGCTCGTCCACAGCACCGCGCTCGCGGCGACGTCGCGCGCGAGCGCCACGAGCTCCTCCTCCGGGCGCCCGTGGCGGATCACGAGCCCGCTGCCGCGCTCGCGCAGGGCGCCCGCCAGCTCGCGCAGGCACCCGAGCATGAATGCCGTCCGCGGGGCCGAGGCGAAGCGGCCGCGCAGCAGCGCGTCGTCGAGGACGAAGACCGGGGCGACGCGGTCGAACTCCCCCAGCGCCCGCGTCAGCGCCGGATGATCGGCCAGGCGCAGGTCGCGCCGAAACCAGAGCAGCGCGGTGGTCGTCATGCTGAGATACCCCGATGCCCGACCGCACCGTGCGCGACTTCCCGCTGTTCCCGCTCCCGCTCGTCGCGATCCCGCACGAGCTCGTGCCGCTGCACGTCTTCGAGGCGAGGTACCGCACGATGTTCGACGAGCTGCTCGAGAGCGAGTCGGAGTTCGGGATCGTCTGGTCGACCGACGGCGTCCTGCGCCAGGTGGGGTGCGCCTGCGAGGTCGCCGAGGTGCTCGAGCGCATGGAGGACGGGCGCCTGAACGTCCTGACGCGCGGCACGCGCCCCTTCCGCATCATCGAGCGCCAGGCCGACCGACCGTATCCGGCGGCGACCGTCGAGTTCGTCGAGGACAAGGCCGAGGAGCCCAGCGAGGAGATCGCCGCCGCCGCGCGCAGCGCCTACGCCGAGCTCGTCCTGCAGGCCACCGACACCGAGCCCGACCCCGAGGAGCTGGCCGAGAAGAGCGCCTACGAGATGGCCGCCACCGTCGACTTCGGCCTCGATGCCAAGCAGGGCCTGCTGGACCTGCGCTCCGAGACCGCGCGCCTGCGGCTCGTCACCCGGCTGTTCCGGGCCGCCGTCAAGCGGCTGGACTTCGTCGAGCGCGCGCAGGCGCGGGCGCGCTCCAACGGCAAGGTCCGCTTCGGCTGACGCCGCCACGTCCTAGACGGTCTCGCGCACGGGGGGCGGCGGCTCCAGCGGCGTGACCGGAGTCGCGCGCGAGCGGCCGGGGAGGCGCCCCTCGGCCGCGACCCACGACCCCGCGAGGATCAGCACGAGCCCGAGCACCGCGCCCGCCGTCAGCGGCTCGCTGAGCAGCGACACGCCGTAGAGGACGGCGAAGCCGGGCGCGATGTAGGCGACGAGCGAGGCGCGGCCCGGCCCGATGTCGGCGATCAGCGTGAAGTAGATGGCGAACGCGATGCCGGTGCCGCCCGCTCCGAGCGCCAGCAGCGACGCCGCCGCCTTCAGGCTCGGCGCGTGCTCGGGCAGCGCGAACAGGACGACCGGCGCGAGCACGAGCGTGCCGGCGACCATCGTGGAGGCCGCGATGCCGACCGCGTTCACTCCGCGCAGGCGGTGCTTGAGGTACAGCGAGCCGACGGCGTAGCCGGCCGACGCCAGCAGCACCATGAGCCCGCCCGCAAGCGCGGTCGCGTCGCCGCTGAGGTCGACTCCGAAGAGCAGCACGACGCCGACGATGCCCATCGCGACGCCCGCGGTCGCGATCCCGTGCGGGCGCTCGTCGTCGTCGTAGCGCGCCGCGATGAGCGCCGTGAAGATCGGCGCCGCCGAGACGAGGATCCCGGTCAGCGACGAGGCGATGTGGCTCTCGCCGTACGTGATCAGCACGAACGGGACCACGACCTGGACGATCGCCATGAAGAGGATCGGGCCGGTCAGTTCCCGCATCCCCCGCAGGCCGCCGGCCCGCGCGGCGATCGGGACCAGCACGGCGGCCCCCAGCGCGATCCGCGCGAAGACGATGAACAGCGGCGGCATGCCGTCCTCGAGTGCGACCTTGATGAAGAGATAGGAGGCGCCCCACAACCCGGCCAAGAGCGCCATGAGCAACCAGGCACGGCGGTTCATGAGCCTGAGGCTAGATGGTCGATGCCGGCTGCTCCCCACGCCCACGCAACGTCGGCGCCGCGGCGTTCGTGAGCCTGTCGCATCACGGCTGCGTCAATTAGTGTGAAAAGAGATGAAGCGCCTGACGATCGCGCTCGCCGTCGCCGCCGGCCTGCCGGCCGGCTGCGGCGCGAGCGACAGCAGTCCGAAGAAGACCACGCCGGTCGACGTTCCCGTCCTCCCCAGCGACGCCGCGCCGGGCACCCCGTTGCCGCCCGGGCCGGGGGTCGCCGCACTGCTGGACCGGCTTCCGCCTGCAACGCGCGAGATCGAGGCGATGGACCTGCGTGCCGCCAAGCGCCAGCTTGGCCTGGCTCCCCGCGTGGACGCCGCCCGCCACCTCGGGTATCTGGACCCGGGGCGCGGGCATTTCGCCGACGCGGCGTACCGGGCGCTGAACGACATCTTCTACCGCAGCACCGTCCCGGCGCTGCGGGTGCTCGATCACCGCCGGACGACCGCGGTGGTCAGGGCACGCGCTGGTTTCTCCGGAGAGCTCGAGATCATCGCGACGGCGCAGCCGCAGGCGGAGATCGAGCGCGGCCTGGCGCGCGCCGGGGTCAAGCGCGTCGGCGACCATGCGTTCAGACTGACCGCCCATCCCGGCGTGTTCCCGCAGGCGATGGTGCTCGGCGACGGACTGGTGGTCATCGCCTCCACGTCCGGCCTCGCCGAGGGCGTCCTGGGGCGCGACAGCCCGGACCCCAAGGCCGCGCGCGCCCGCGGGCTGCTCGACAGCGTGCGGGGTGCCTTTCGCGTGGTGGAACTCCGCGATACGCACGACGAGGCGCCCTGCATGAACGCCATCGCGGGCGGGCAGCGCTTCGACGCGCGCGACCACGACGACCTCCTGCTCGTGCTCGACCAGCGGCCCGAGGCCGGCCGCGTGGTGCTGCACCGCGGCGCCCAGGTGCACGACACCCTGACCCGCGACTACCGCGTGCGCTCGATCGCGATCAGCGGCCGGAAGGTGCGCATCGACGTGGGCGTGGCCGGCGACGAGTTCACCGGGGGCAGCGCAATGGAGATCGCGATGGGCGACGTGGAGCCCCAGCAGGTCTACCGCTGCAGATTCGTGCCGCCGCCGCCCCCGGCGCCGCTGGCCCTCGGCAACATCTCGCTCGCCTCCACGCACGGCTCACCTACGCGCCTGCAGACCATCATCTCGCTCTACGTCAAGGCGAACTCGACGGCCTCCAACCGCATCCGCGTGACATGCCCGCCCTCGTCCTCCGAGGGCGACTTCGGGTGCACGGGCACGCGCCCGTATCCGGGAGGCCTCTACCACTACGAGATGACCGTCCACGTGACCGGGGTGAACATCGCCTCGATCGACATCTCCTCCCCCGACGACAGGACGGGCGCCATCGGCCCGGTGGTGAAGCGCGATCGGTGACCCCGGCCACGGGGCCGCAGGCGAGACGCCCGGCGTGCTCTTCGCCGCCGGTGTCCTGAGCGGCGGCGGTGCCGGCGGCGGCCCTCAGGCTGCGGGGACCGCGACCGCTCCGAGGATCGCGTCGAGCAGGCCGGGAAAGCGCTCGTCGAGATCCTCGCGGCGCAGCGAGTTCAGCCGGGCGGTGCCGTCCTCGCGCTGCGCGATGACGCCGGCGTCGCGCAGGACGCGGAAGTGATGCGTGGCGGTCGACTTCGTGATCGTGAGGCCCATCGTGCCGCAGCGGCGCGGCTCGGCGCTGTCGGCCAGCGCGCGGACGATCTGCAGGCGATGCGGGTCGCTGAGCGCGTGCAGGATCGCCGGGA
>JAXDFS010000028.1:0-12543 GCA_034665465.1 Solirubrobacteraceae bacterium | reverse complement strand
CGCTGTACGTCAACTCGCCGGGCGGCGGGGATCGCGGCCCGACGATCGCATCCACGAGCCCGTAGTCGACCGCCTCCTCGGGGGTCATGTAGCGGTCGCGGTCGGAGTCGTCGTGGATGGCCTGCGGGGTCTGCCCCGTGTGCCTGGCGTAGAGCCTGTCGAGCTGGGCGCGCAGCGCGAGCGTCTCGCGGGCGTGAATCTCGATGTCCGAGGACTGACCCTGGTAGCCGCCCGTCGGCTGGTGGATGAGCATGCGCCCATTGGGCAGCGTCAGGCGCTTGCCCGGCGCGCCGGCCGTGAGGATCAGCGCCGCCATCGACATCGCGACCCCGCAGCAGATCGTCCGTACGTCGCAGCCGATCGATTGCATCGTGTCGTAGATCGCCAGTCCGGCGTAGACCGAACCGCCCGGGGAGTTGACGTACAGCGCGATGTCGCGGTCGGGGTCGGCGGCCTCGAGGTGCAGCAGCTGTGCGACCACGAGATTGGCGATCTCGTCGTCGATCGGCTGGCCGAGGAACACGATGCGCTCGTTGAGCAGGCGGCTGTAGATGTCGAACGAGCGCTCTCCGCGACCGTCCTGCTGCACGACCATCGGGACGAGGGGCATGCGATCGGCTCCTTTTCGTATCTGCAACCAATTGATTGCGCTTTGTGTCGGCGGCACGCTAGCATGTGCGCAACCGTTCAGTTGCACGACGAAGGAGGCCCCAGGCCATGGACGTCACCCGCGAGATCACCCTCCCCGTCGAGCCCGGCGACGCCTGGAACGCCGTGACCGACCTCGAACGCTGGCTCACGGACGCGGGCTCGCTCGTGCTCGAGCCCGGCGCCGAGGGCGAGCTCACGCTGCGCGACGGCGAGACGCGCTGGGCGACCGTCGCCGACGTGCGTCCCGGCGAGCACCTCTCGTTCTGGTGGCACGCCCCCGATGCACTGGCAACGCTTGTCGAGGTCAGCCTCGTCGCCGTCAGCGACGGCACCCGCGTCGTCGTCGTCGAGTCCGGCTATGCGGGGGCGCCGGTATGCGGCTCGCCCTGGGCCGGAGGCGCGAGCAGCGGCCCGCGGGCACGCAGCGCGGCGGCCGCGACGGCGTCGCCGAGCTTCCCCATCGGCCACGCCGGCGTTTTCACGACGATCGACTGGGAGCCGGCGCTCGCGCGCCTGCGCGCCGCGCTGGACCTCGTCGCGGCGTGAACGGCCACGCCGAGCAGGCGGTCTTCGCCGCGCTGGCGGACCCGACCCGCCGCGCGCTGCTGCGCTGCATCGCAAGCGGCGAGGCGAGCACGCCGACCGAGCTCGCGGCGCTGCTGCCCGTCACCCGCCAAGCGGTGAGCAAGCACCTCGCCCAGCTCGAGCAGGCGCGCCTGGTCGGCGCCGAGCGCAGCGGCCGCGAGGTGCGCTTCCAGGCCACCCCCGCCCCGCTCGGCGACGCCATCGCCTGGATGACGGCCGTCGGCGCCAACTGGGACGAGCGCCTCGCGGCGCTGGCGCGCGCGGTGGAGCCTGAGGCTCCCTGACAGCACGTGAGCGCGCCTACGATGCTGCGCTCATACTGATGCCGGCGCGCGAGCGACCGCGCGCCGGCCACGTCAGGCGCGGGCTATCCGCCCCGCGCCTTCTTGCGCTTGCGCATCCGCAGCCAGCGCTTGAGCAGTGCGATCACCCGAGACGCTCCTCGAACGCCGTCATCTGGGCGCCGATCTCGGCCGGCAGGTCGTCGCCGAACTTCGCCAGGAACTCGCGCACCTGCGGCAGCTGTGCCTTGAACGCCTCGGGATCGACGCTGACGACTGCCTCGAGGTCCTCGGCAGAGATGTCGAGCCCCTCGGTGTCGAGCTCGCCCGGTCCCGGCACGATCCCGACGGCGGTCTCGACGCCCTCGGCCGTGCCCGCGCAGCGCTCGAAGACCCACTTGAGCACGCGGCTGTTCTCGCCGAACCCGGGCCACAGAAAGCGCCCGCTGTCGGGATCCTTGCGGAACCAGTTGACGTAGAAGAGCTTCGGCAGGACCGCACCCTCGCGGGCGCCGATGTCGAGCCAGTTCTGGAAGTACTCGGCCATGTTGTAGCCGCAGAACGGCAGCATCGCGAACGGATCGAAGCGCAGCTGACCGATTCCGCCGGCGGCGGCTGCGGTCATCTCCGAGCTCATCGTGGCGCCCATGAAGACGCCGTGGTTCCAGTCGAACGACTCCGTGACCAGCGGTACGACCGTCGCGCGGCGGCCACCGAAGATCATGGCGTCGACCGCCACGCCCTTGGGGTCCTCCCACTCCGGCGCGATCGCCGGATCCTGCGCGGCGGGCGTCGTGAAGCGGCCGTTGGGGTGCGCGGCGGGCGTCTCGGAGTCGGGCGTCCAGTCGTTGCCCTTCCAGTCGATCAGGTGCGCGGGCTTGTCCTTCGTCATGCCCTCCCACCAGACGTCGCCGTCGTCGGTCAGCCCGCAGTTGGCGAAGAGCGTGTTCTTCTCGACCGTCACCATCGCGTTGGGGTTCGTCTCCTCGCCCGTGCCCGGGGCGACCCCGAAGAACCCGGTCTCCGGGTTGATCGCGTAGAGCTTGCCGTCGTCGCCGAACTTCATCCAGGCGATGTCGTCGCCGATCGTCTCGACGGTCCAGCCCTCCAGCGTCGGGATGAGCATCGCGAGGTTCGTCTTGCCGCAGGCGCTCGGGAAGGCGCCGGTGACGACCTTGACCTCCCCCTCGGGCGACGTGAGCTTGAGGATGAGCATGTGCTCGGCCATCCAGCCCTCGTCGCGGGCCATCTTCGAGGCGATCCGCAGCGCGAAGCACTTCTTGCCGAGCAGCGCATTGCCGCCGTAGCCCGAGCCGAACGACCAGATCTCACGCGTCTCGGGATAGTGGACGATGTACTTCGTCTCGGGATTGCACGGCCACGCGACATCCTTCTCGCCCTCGGCCAGCGGGGCGCCGACGGAGTGCACGCACGGGACGAACTCGCCGTCCTCGCCGAGGACGTCGAGCGTCTTGGCGCCGACGCGGGTCATGATCATCATGTTCACCGCGACGCAGGCCGAGTCGGTCAGCTCAACGCCGATGTGGGCGATCGGTGAGCCGAGCGGGCCCATCGAGAAGGGCAGGACGTACATCGTCCGCCCCTCCATGCAGCCGTCGAACAGTCCGTTGAGCTTTTCGCGCATCTCCCCGGGGTCGGTCCAGTTGTTCGTCGGCCCCGCGCCCTCCTGGGTCTGCGTGCAGATGAACGTGCGGTCCTCTACGCGCGCGACATCACCCGGATCCGAGCGCGCGAGGTAGGAGTTCGGTCGCTTGGCCTCGGCGAGCCTCGTGAATGTCCCGGCGTCGACGAGCTGCTGCGCGAGCCGGTCGTATTCCTCGGCCGAGCCGTCGCACCAGTGGACGTCCTTCGGCTTGGTCAGTGCGGCGATCTCGTCGACCCACTGGGTCAGCTTCTCGTTCTTCGTCGGCACGGTGGTCGTGTCGCTCACGCTCTCTCCTCGGCTCAAATTCGTGTTCCCTCGGCGATTGTCGCGCAAGTTGGCCCGGAGCAGAACCCTGGGATCTCATGGGCCTCTCATTCGAGCCGCGCAACTTCCGCGCCGCCGGGTGGGTTCGTTACACCAACAACGCGTGATCCGCCAGGGCGACGATCCGGTCACGCACCACCAGGAGGGGCCCGGCAGGGGCCCTCCGGAGCCAAGAACGGACGCCTCGCAGCGTTCGCGTCAGTTCCGTGCCCACCACCCGCACTACCGGAGGAGCTTCCCCCATGGATCATCACGAAGATCCCGCCTCGACCACCCCGCCGACCCGCCGCAGGCTGCGCATGCCGCTCGCCGGCAAGTCCCCGCGGACACGCTCAGTCGTCCTCGCCACCGGGCTGCTCGTCGTCGGCATCTCGCCGTTCGCGATCGCCAAGACCGGCTCGAACCTGCGCGAGGGCCTGCGCAACGGAACAGCCGTCCGCGAGACGCAGATCATCTCCAACGTCGGATCCACCACCGCGCCGACCGGCGGCTACTCCACGCGCCAGTCCAACCTGTCCTCCTCCGGCGGCGGCGCCGTCTACGGTTGTCGCTCCGGCGCCGGCGGCTCGGCCGCCACGCCGACGCCGCAGAACCCGTGCATCCGCGCGAACAACCTCGCCAAGGGGCTCGCGTTCGAGTTCAACGCCTCCAACGGCGACACCGCCGGGCTGATCACCGTCGGCGCCGGCGGCGACGCAACGAAGCCGTTCACGACGAACGCCACCGGCGTCGCGACGGGCCTGAACTCCGACCAGGTCGACGGCCTCGGCGCAGCGCAGATCATCGCGGCAGCGCGCGCGAAGACCAGCCTCGACGCGGACACGCTCGACGGTCGCAACTCGACCGATTTCGCGAGCCCCGCGCCGTTCGCGCAGGTCACGACGCTCGGGACCACGACGGCGGCTACGTCGCGTGGGCTGATCGCGAACAACCCGATCGCGCACCCCGCGCCGGGCGGTGTCTACGATGTCACCTTCTTGGGTGACCTGAGCAACTGCGCGGTCACGGCAACTCTAACCGGTGGGACCCTCGGTGAGATCACTGCCACGCCAGCCGTTACGGCAGGCAACACCACGGTCACCGTCCGCACCGCGAGCTCTGTCGGTACCCTGGAGGACCACCCGTTCAACTTGGTCGTCGACTGCTGACCCCCGCGATCGACACGCATAAGCGAGAGGGCGCCGCCGGGCGCCCTCTCGTGGTCGGTAGCCGTCGCTCGATCCTATTACAGGATCGCTATCCCACGACCAACCTCTTGGTTCTACTCCGAGCACTCACATACGGATAGTTCTTCTGTGCCCTTACAACCGCCCGGACACTTAGCGTCACCCCCGGCCGGCGCACTTTAAGCCGGTACCTTCCCGAGAAGCGGCCATTGCGGGTCGTGTGGAGGTGCGCGAAGGAGGTCCACGTCGAGCCCGGCGCGCGTCCCTCCATCCAGATTGAAAGTCCTCTGCTCGGAACAGGAACGCTTCGCACCCGGCCGCTGAAGTGGATGACGCGTCCTCGCAGGGAAGCATGGAGACTGGATGCCGCGCGCACCCTGAGCTTCATGGGCGCTGAGATCGTTGCGCTACCGTCGTTGGAGCGGTATGCCAGTCGCAGCGCTCGCGATGGCCGACGAGCTTCCAAGATGTACGAGAACGAGCCATCGGCCGTGGTCCGCGCACTTCCGACCACAACTTCCTTCGCCGCCGGTCGATCGACTCGCTCGAGGACCTCGACCGTGGCTCCAGCCGGAACGGGTACGGAGCCGACGAGTCGGCCACTCAGTGATGTCCGTCGTGCATAGGGCACCACCAGCGTCGGACGCGCCGTGCCCTTGAAATGGGCCGAGAGGGTGAAGGTCGCCGCCACCGTCGGCTCGACAGGTGCTGTATTGGCAACTTCGATTGGGCTCGCGCCGCTCACGACGCTGACATTCCCGGCCGCGTCCTGAACGCGCAGCGTCAGGCGGTATGAGCCATTGGGCACCCCTCGCGTGTCGACGTTTAAGGTCTCGTCTTGCGACGGCGGACACACGGTGAAGTCCGAATAGAAGCAGCGGGTCGTGAAGTCGTGGGTCGCAACAACGGTGTCGTCGAGCATCGCATCCACTTTGGCCAGCCCTGATTCGAGATCCGACGCGGCGTACGACAACGTACGAACACCGCTTTGCGGTCCGCCGGCGACCAGCGTGCCGACGGGTTGGGAGACAAGCGGCCGCACGTCCTCGCTAAGCGTTACCTCCATTCCCCTAAACAACAGCGGTGTGTTCTGTGCGGGGAAGCAGGGATCCCCGGTCTGGGGCATGCCAAACGGTTGCCCACAATGGATGCCGGTCTGAAAGACGTTCGTAGCTGGACCGAGCTGCTGCTCGGCAACCAGGTTTTCTGAGCCGGGTGGCCCGTTGGAGATTCCCTGCACGAATGTTCCGTCAACGTGGTAATCGGTTGTCCAGAATTGGAGCGGCTGTCCGGTACCAGCTAGCCGCGCCGCGTACCAGAGCACAGCCTTGATGAACTTGATCGAGTTGCGCGCACCGAGGGGTCTCACCAAGACGACCCCGGCAGGTCCCCCTGCCATCTGACCATTCGTCGCAATGCCTAAGCCGCCGCCGGTTGCACAAGAATCGACGATGGTGACGCCCGCCGGGACGAAGTCCTGCGGCTCCCAGGGCGCCAACGGCGCGCTCGGATGCCCGGGCACGTCGCAGTTGCGCATCACATACGTCCCGGCACGAGCCGGGCCCGCCCAGAGCCCGATGCTGAGAACCACAAGGACGCCGCCGAGTCCAACCGCGGGGCGTCGCCGAATGTGCCGTGACCAGCCCTGCCTCAGCTCGTCGCCTGCCATCTCCCGCCTCCCTTGCTCCACGGTCATCAACCGTCTCAAATGGGGAGGGCTCGCTGCCAGCCGATTCGCCCCGCGCGCATGAAGAAAATCGCGCAGTTTGCGGGGTTCCCGCGGGAAAGGCCTTCGGTCAAGCGGGGCGACGCGGGCGACGGGCGCCCGTCATCCGTGAGCGCCTACTCGACGTCGCCCTCCGGCGGCGCCGTGCCGTGCTCCTTGCGCGGAACGAGCACGAGGCGCTTGAACTCCGCCACGAGCACGCCGTCCTGGTTGAGCACGCGTGTGTGCACGCGCACTGTTCCGCGGTCGAGCTTGGTCTTGGACTCGCGCTTCTCGAGCACCTCGGACTCGCAGAACAGCGTGTCGCCGTGGAAGACCGGCGCGGGATGCTTGAGCTCCTCGGTCTGCAGGTTGGCGATCGCCTTGCCGCTGACGTCGGACACGCTCATGCCCAGCGCGAGCGAGTAGACCATCGGGCCGACGACGACGTTGCGGCCCTGCTGGGACGCCTTGGCATAGACGTCGTTGAGGTGCAGCGGGTGGTGGTTCATCGTCAGCAGGCAGAAGAGGTGGTCCTCGCTCTCGGTCACCGTCTTCGCCGGCCAGTGCTTGTAGACCGCGCCGACCTCGAACTCCTCGAGGTAGCGCCCGTAGGGATGGGCACCCGAGGCCTCGCGCTCGGCCTGGTCGGTCGTGAAGTCGTCGCTCATGAGTCTCCTTGAGAGGGGCCGGCCAGCAGCCGGATCATGCACGAAACCGCGCTACAAGCGCGGGTCAGCCCAGATCGAGCTCGCGCAGGCGCCGGTGGACGAGCTCGCGGCGCTCCTCCAGCTCGGCCTGCAGCGCGTCGAGCTTGTCGCGGCGGCGCTGGACGAGACCCAGCTGATAGCCGATGTGCTCGAGCGCCTCGTCGAGGATCTGCTCGCGGCGCTCGCGCGACGGCGCGCCGTGGCGAAACTCCTGGCGCAGCGCGTTGCGGGCGTCCTCGGCCTCGACGACGCCGCGCAGCTCGTCGAGCGTCAGGCCCAGCAGATCCTTCAGGCGCAGCAGCTGCTCGAGGCGCTGGACGTCCTCTTCCGAGTAGGACCGGTGGCGGCCGGCGTCGCGCTCGACTGCCGACGGCAGCAGCCCGAGCTCCTCGTAGTAGCGAATCGTCCGCGGCGTCGTGCCTGCGCGCCTGGCGAGATCGCCGATCCGCAGCCCCGGAGGGGAAAGGATCACGCCTTCGTCGCTCGCAACCTCCGAGGTCGGGACGACGTTGCTCATCATGCCGCGGCGCGCTCCATCGCCCGGCGCTCCTTGTGCGCGACCGCGGCCGGCTCCTCGTCGGCCGGGCGCAGCATCGAGATGACGGCGCCGACGACGGACGTCCCCGCCAGCACCCACAGTGCGATGTGCATGTTGGAGATGAACGGATCGAGCTGCGCATCCGAGAGGCCGCTCGCGAGGCCCGAGAAGATCTGGAAGAGCACGTCCTTGGGCACCGCCGCCGTGATGATCGCGAGCACGAAGGCGATCGAAAGGACGGCGCCGGTGTTCTGCAGCATCATCCGCGCCCCGGCGGCGATCCCGCGCCGCTGGGCGGGCACGGTGCCCATCATCGCCGCCGTGTTGGGCGAGTTGAACATGCCCGAGCCGACGCCGACGATCAGCAGCCACAGCCCGCTCTGCCAGTACGGCGTGTGCACCTGCAGGGTGGTCATGAGTGCCAGCCCGATCGCGCTGACGACCATCCCGCTCGCGGCGAGCACGCGCGACCCGTGGCGATCGGCCCAGATCCCGGCCAGCGGCGACGCGACGAGCATCCCGATCGCCAGCGGCGCGAGCTTGAGGCCGGCCGTGATCGGGTCGTCGCCCTGCGGGCCCTGGAAGTAGAAGACGAAGACGAACATCAGCGCGAAGCGCGAGAGGCCGTTGACGAAGGCGGCGCCGCTCGCCGCGGCGAACAGGCGGTTGCGGAAGATCGAGAGGTCGAGCATCGGCGAGCTCACGCGCGACTCGATCAGGACGAAGGCGGGCAGCAGCACGACCGCGAGCGCCAGGCCGCCGAGCACCAGCGGGTCGACCCAGCCGTCGATGCCGCCCCGCGAGATCCCGAACACGAGGCCGGTCAGGCCGACGACGAACGTCGACGTCCCGAGCAGATCGAGGCCGCGGGCGGCGTCGGGCCGCGCGAGCTCGCGCAAGATCGTCCAGCCCCACGCCGCCCCGAGCAGGCCGAGCGGCACGTTGAACCAGAAGACCCACTGCCAGCCGATCGCGACGAGCGCGCCGCCCAGCACCGGGCCGATGACGAGGCCGACCGCGGCAACCATCGTGTTCGTGCCCATCGCCAGGCCGAGCTGCTCGCGCGGGAAGGCGTCGGTCACGAGCGCCGCGGCGTTCGCGAAGAGGAAGGCACCGCCGATGCCCTGCAGGATGCGCCAGAGGATGAGCTGGGTCGCGTCGGACGCGAAGCCGGCGCCGAGCGAGGCAACCGCGAAGACGACGAAGCCGCCAACGTAGGCCTTCTTGCGGCCGAACAGGTCCGACAGGCGCCCTGCCGTCAGGACGAGCACCGTCGACGCGATCATGTAGGCGAGGATCACCCAGACGAGCGTCAGCAGCCCTGTGTGCAGGGCACGCTCGAGGTCCGGCAGCGCGATGATGAGCGTGCCGGAGTTGATCGTCGCAAGCAGCATCCCGAGGCTGGTGCACGAGAGCGCCCACCACTTGTAGTGGTGGTGGTCGGAGTCGACGCCGAGGCGCCGGCGAGCAGGTTGTGTGATCTCATTTGTCATCTTACGTAAACGTCAGTTTAGCAGCCTGCCACGCGTAACCCGGCGACGACGCGCGGCGCGATAGGTTGCCCCCTGCACGACCGCCTCGCCCCCGACGATCTGGAGCCCGCCCGTGCGCAACCCCCGTGCCTTCCTCAAGCCGCTCGCGATGGGCGCGCCGGACCCGATGCCCGAGGTCCCGGTCACGCCGTCGCGGATGATCCACTTCCTGGACTTCTCCAACGAGAAGATGGTCGCCAAGGCGCCCGACATCGCCAGGAAGGTCGACATCCTCCTTGGCAACCTCGAGGACGCCGTCCCGGTCGAGCGCAAGGAGGCCGCGCGCGAGGGGCTCATCACCGTCGGGCGCGACATGGACCTCGGCGACACCGCGCTGTGGACTCGGATCAACTCGCTCGAGTCGCCGTGGGTGCTCGACGACATCACGCGGATCGTCGGCGAGATCGGCCACAAGCTCAGCGTCATCATGGTGCCCAAGGTCGAGGGCCCCTGGGACATCCACTACATGGATCGCCTGCTCGCCCAACTGGAGGCCAAGGCCGGGATCGACCGCCCGATCCAGCTGCACGCTCTGCTGGAGACCGCGCTCGGGGTCAACAACCTCGAGCAGATCGCGACGGCGAGCCCGCGGATGCAGGGCATGAGCCTCGGCCCGGCCGACCTCGCCGCCAGCCGGCGGATGAAGACGACTCGCGTCGGCGGCGGGCACCCGGGCTACCGCGTGCTGTCCGACCCCGACCCCGAGAACCCCGACGCCGCGCGCGAGAGCGCCCAGCAGGATCTCTGGCACTACTCCTTCGGCCGCATGGTCGATGCCTGCACGTCGGCCGACCTGCTGCCCTTCTACGGTCCGTTCGGCGACATCAAGGACGTCGCCGGCTGCGAGACCCAGTTCCGGGCGGCGTTCATCATGGGCTGCGTCGGCGCGTGGTCGCTGCACCCGGTGCAGATCGACATCGCCAAGCGGGTCTTCTCCCCCGATCCCGACGAGGTGCTGTTCGCCAAGCGCGTCATCGAGGCGATCCCCGACGGCCGCGGCGTGCACATGATCGACGGCAAGATGCAGGACGACGCGACCTGGAAGCAGTGCCGCGTGATGGTCGACCTCGCCGAGATGCTCGCGCGCAAGGATCCGGAGCTGGCCGCCGCCTACGAGCTGGAGCCCGCCCCGGCCTGATCGGGAAGGCTCGGGGGGTCCAGGCTTGGACCGGTCTGTCTCATATAGGCTGGTCCGCCTTCCCCGGGCGGCAAAGGAAGTCAGGAGCACATGCGTTTCTTCGAGTACGAGTCGCGCGAGATCGTCAAGCGCGCCGGCATCCCGGTCACGGACTTCGGCTTCACCACCGATGCCGCCGAGGCGAGGTCGATCGCCGAGCGCATCGGCGGGCCGACCGTCATCAAGTCGCAGGTGCTCACCGGCGGGCGGATGAAGGCCGGCGGCGTGAAGTTCGCCGATACGCCCGAGGAGGCCGAGCAGTACGCGGCCGAGATCCTCGAGCTCGAGATCAGCGGGCACATGCCGCGCGGCGTGCTCGTCGACCCCAAGGCCGACGTCAAGCAGGAGTACTACGCCGGCGTCGTCTGGGACGGGACCGCCAAGCAGCCGGTGATCCTCTTCAGCGACATGGGCGGCATCGACATCGAGGAGGTCGCCGAGCAGCATCCCGAGCATGTCGGCCGGGTGCACATCTCGAACCTCATGCCGATCAGCGACTACATCGCCAAGGAGTGCATCGCCCAGACCGGCGTCACCGGCCGCGCGCTGCAGCGGCTGACCCCGATCGTGCGCAACCTCGCGCAGCTGTTCGTCGACAACGACATGGTGCTGGCGGAGATCAACGCGCTCTGCGAGATGCACGACGGCAGCTTCGTCGCGCTCGACGCGCACATGGACATGGAGAGCGAGGCCCGCGGACGCCACAAGGCCCTGCTGAAGGATCTCGGCGTCGGCGACGACGAGACGCGCCTGGCGCGCGAGCCGACGCCGTTCGAGCTCGCGGGCGAGGCGGTCGACGGCGCCGACCATCGCGGCGTCGCGGGCAACGTCACGGAGTTCGACGGCGACATCGGCCTCGTGATCGGCGCCGGCGGCGGCTCGCTCACGCTCTTCGACGCCGTCCGCGCGCACGGCGGCAAGCCGGCCAACTACTGCGAGATCGGCGGCAATCCGTCGGTCGCCAAGGCGTGCGGCCTGGCCAAGCTCGTCCTGTCCAAGCCCGGCGTCGACAAGATCGCCGTGATGATGTCGATCGTCTCCAACACGCGGGTGGACATCGTGGCCCGCGGCGTGATCAAGGCGTGCGTGGAGCTGGGCCACGACCCCGCGGGGAAGATCGCCATCTTCCGCATCCCGGGCGCCTGGGAGGAGGAGGGCTTCAAGATCCTCGAGAAGTACGGGATCGAGTACGCCGACCGGTCGGTGTCGATGCACGAGGCCGCGCGGCGCGCGGTCGCGAAGATCGGCAGTGGGGCGACGGCCTCATGAGCATCCTCCTCAACAGCGAAACGACCTTCATCGTCCAGGGCATCACCGGCCGCGAGGCGGTCAACCTCACGCGCGAGTGCCTGGACTACGGCGCCGGCGCGAAGATCGTCGGCGGCGTCACCCCGGGCCGCAAGGGCCGCGACGTCCACGGCGTGCCGGTCTTCGACACCGTCGCGCAGGCCGTCGAGGCCTACGGCGGCCCGATCGACGGCTCGGTCGTCACGGTGCCGCCCGCGTTCACCAAGGACGCCGTCTTCGAGGCGCTCGAGAACGGCATCAAGCTCATCGTGATCGTCACCGAGCGCATCCCGCGCCGCGACGTCGCCCAGATGGTCGAGCTCGCGACGATGCGCGGTGCGCGCATCATCGGCCCCAACTGCCTGGGCATCATCGTGCCCGACGTCATCAAGATGGGCGGCATCGGCGGGCCCGCGAAGAACGCCGCGCAGGCCTACACGCCCGGCCCGATCGGCGTCATCAGCCGCTCGGGCGGGATGACCACCGAGATGTCCTCCACGCTGACCGCCGCCGGGCTGGGGCAGTCGACGGCGGTCTCGATCGGCGGCGACGCGATCATCGGCTCCTCCTACGCCGAGCTCATGCCGTTCTTCGAGGCCGACCGGCAGACCGAGGGGATCGTCATCTACACCGAGCCCGGCGGCCGCATGGAGGCCGAGCTGTCGGCGTGGGTCATCGAGACCGAGTGCCGCATGCCGATCGTGGCGTTCATGGCGGGACGGTTCATGGACGAGATGCCGGGCATGAGCTTCGGCCACGCCGGCACGATCGTCGAGGGCAAGGAGGACACGGCCGCCGAGAAGATCGCGCGCCTGGCCGACGCCGGCATCACGGTCGCCGAGGAGATCTCCGAGATCCCGCAGATCATGAAGTCCAAGCTCGAGGCGATCAGGAGCGCTGCATGAGAACCGACGCCATCTT
>JAXDFS010000027.1:0-3030 GCA_034665465.1 Solirubrobacteraceae bacterium | reverse complement strand
GGGGCCTCGCGGCGCAGCCGGCGCAGCAGGTCGAGCAGCGCCCTCGCCCTCCTGGAGCGATCGAACGGGACCAGCCGCGGGGCGACGGGTTCGAGGAGTTCCAGTATGCGGTGCTCGTCGAGGCTGCCCGCGCCCTGCGTGGCGAAGCAGGCGACGCTCATGGACGTCGGACCCTAGACCATAACTGTCATATTCAGACGTTCTCCGTGCACGTCCTACTCGTCGATCACACCGGGCACGTCAGCGGCGCGGAGTACTCACTGCAATCGCTCATCGCAGGGCTGCGGGAGGCCGGGGTGCGGTGCACCTTGGCCTGCCCACCGGGCGCCAACCAGGCGCTCGCGCGCAGCCGCGGCGTCGAGCCCAGGACGATCGCGGCGGCCGAGGGCAGCCTGCGCCTGCATCCGATCCGCACCCCGCGCGCGGTAGCCGAGATCGGGTACGCGGCCGCGCAGGTCGCGCGCCTGGCACGCCGGTGCGGCGCCGACGTCATCCATGCGAACTCGATCCGCGCGAGCCTCGTCGCCGGGCCGGCGAGCCGGATCGCCGGCCGGCCGGCGGTCGCGCACCTGCGCGATCGCCTGCCGGCCGGGGTCGCCTCGAAGGCCAGCCTGCGGCTCATCGGCGCGACCTGCGGGCACGTCGTCGCCAACTCGCACTACACGCTCGCGGCGCTGGAGGAGGCCGGGGTCCGCACGCGTGGATCCGTGATCTACAACCCGGTCGATCTCGAGCTCTTCCGCCCTCCGGCCGTTCAGGCGCGGGCGGATGCCCGGGCGGAGCTGCGCCTCCAGCCGGGGGTGTTCGCGCTCGGCGTCGTCGGCCAGATCACGCCCTGGAAGGGCCAGGACATGGGACTGCGGGCCCTGGCCGAGCTCGCCGCCCGTCACCCGCAGCTGCGCCTGCTCGTGGTCGGAGAGGCGAAGTTCCTCAGCGACACGACGCGGTTCGACAACGGCGCGTACCTGCGGCGCCTGCAGGAGCTCGCGCGCGACGACCGCCTCGCGGGCCGCGTGGACTTCGTCGGCGAGCGCAGTGACGTACCGGCGATCATGGGTGCGCTCGACGCGCTGCTCGTGCCGTCCGACGGCGAGCCGTTCGGCCGCGTCGTCGTCGAGGCGATGGCAGCCGGCACACCAGTGCTCGCCAGCGACGCAGCCGGTCCGGCCGAGATCATCGAGGACGGCGAGTCGGGCCTGCTGGCACCGGTCGGAGACGTCGGCGCGTGGGCGAGGTCGATCGACCGATTGATGACAGATCCCGAGTTGCGACAGCGACTGGTGCGCGGTGGCCGGCGGCGAAGCACCGAGTTCTCGGTTTTCGCACACGCACGACAAGTGCTCGCGGTGTACCAAAATCTGCTCGCCACGCGCTAGCCTCAAACCATCCTGGACAGTGCGATTTGACGACGACCGGCCTCGTCCACGACTACCTGCTGGTCCTCCGCGGCGCGGAGCGCTCGTTCGCCGCCATGGCAGACCGCTTCCCGGGTGCGCCGCTGTACACCCTGCTCTACGACGAGATCGGCACCAAGGGTCGCTTCGCCGATCATTCGGTCACCACGTCATACCTCCAGCGGCTCACGATTCGCCAGGACGGCTTCCGCAGGCTGCTGCCGCTGTTCCCGCGCGCGGTGGAGCGCCTCCCGATCTCCGACTGCGACGTCGTGCTGTCGTCCAGCAGCGCCTTCGCCCACGGCGTGCGCGCCCGGCCCGACGCGATCCATGTCTGCTACTGCTACACGCCGCTGCGCTACGCCTGGTTCGAGCAGGACCGCGCGCTGGCAGAGGTAGGCCCCCTGCTGCGGCCGCTGCTGCGGGCGACGCTCGCGCGCAGCCGGGCGTGGGACCGGCGCGTCTCACAGCGCGTGACGCGCTACGTCGCGATCTCCGAGCTCTCGCGCGAGCGCATCGCGCGCTATCTCGATCGCGATGCCGAGGTCGTCCACCCGCCGGTGGAGATCGACCGCTTCGCTCCCGGCCGGCCCGAGGACTTCTTCCTCATCGTCTGCGAGCTCGTGCGCCACAAGCAGGTCGACGTCGCGCTCGAGGCCGCGCGGCGCGCCGGCGCCCGCGTCGTGGTGGTCGGCTCGGGCCCGGACCGCGACCGCCTGCGCGCACTGTACGGCGACGTCGCGCGCTTCGAGGGGCGCCTGAGCGACGAGGAGCTGGCCGCCCTCTATGCCCGCGCGCTGGCGGTGCTGATCCCGAACGTCGAGGAGTTCGGGATCACCGCCGTCGAGGCCCAGGCGGCCGGGCGCCCCGTGCTCGCCGCCGACGCGGGCGGCGCCCGTGAGACCGTGCTTCCCGGCGTCACCGGAACGCTGTTCGCCCCAGGTGACGTGGACGCCGTCGCCGAGGCGATGCGTCATGTCGACTGGGCGCGCTTCGATCCGCTGCGCTGCCGGGCGCAGGCCGAGCGCTTCTCCGTGCGGGCGTTTCAGGATGGGATCGTCGAGCAGCTGCGGCGCGCGGGCGCGGTCGTCGCGGACGAGCCTTCGGCACGGTGATCGACCTGCACTGCCATCCGCTGCCGGGCGTCGACGACGGGCCCGCCTCGACCGAGGAGTCACTCGCGCTGCTGCGCGGCGCCGCGGCCGCAGGAACCCGCACGATCGTCGCCACACCCCACGTGTCGGCCGAGTTTCCGGGCACGCGCGCCGAGGCCGTGGGCGAGGCGGTGCGGGCGCTGCAGGCCGCCGCCGACGCCGCCGGCATCGACGTGCGGCTGCTCGCCGGCGCGGAGGTCGAGCTCCTGCACCGAGAGATGCTGCAGGCGGGCGAGCTGCCGCGCCTGCGCCTCGGCGACGGCCCGTACGCGCTCGTCGAGCTGCCCTTCACCGCAACGGCCGCGTTCGCCGAGTCGCTGCTCGCGCACTACGACGACGTGCAGCCGGCCGTCCTGGCGCATCCGGAGCGCTGCCGCGCGTTTCACGACGACCCGGACCTGGCCGGCCGGCTCGTGGATCGGGGCCTGCTCGTGCAGCTCACCGCCGGTTCGATCGCGGGCGACTACGGCGCCACCGTGCGC
>JAXDFS010000026.1:0-4147 GCA_034665465.1 Solirubrobacteraceae bacterium | reverse complement strand
GCCCGCGGTGCGCGACCGGATCCGCAGCACGCTGCTGAAGGTGCGCTCGCGGCGTGTGTTGCCGGTCCTGGACGACAAGCGCCTCACGGCCTGGAACGCGCTCATGATCAGCGCGCTCGCCGAGGCCGGGGCCGTGCTCGAGCGCGACGACTACCTCGCCGCGGCCCGCCGCGCCGCCGCCTTCGTGCTCGACGAGATGCGCGACCCCGATGGCCGCCTCCTGCGCACCTACAACGCCGGCGAGGCCAAGCTCAACGCCTACCTCGAGGACCACGCCTTCCTGCTGGAGGCGCTGCTGACGCTCTACGAGGCGACGTTCGAGGCGCGCTGGTTCCATGCCGGGCGAGAGCTCGCGGACACGATGATCGAGCGCTTCGCCGATCCTGGCAACGGCGGGTTCTTTCAGACCTCCGTCGACCACGAGCAGCTGGTGACGCGGCGCATGGAGATCGACGACGCGCCGATCCCCTCGGGTCAGTCCAGCGCCGCCTACGGGCTGCTGCGGCTCGCGGCGCTGACCGGCGAGTCGCGCTACGAGCAGCACGGCAGCTCCGTCCTGGCGCTCTTCGCCGGCATGCTCAGCCGCTCGGCGCTGGGCTTCGGGCACCTGCTGCAGGCGCTGGACTTCCAGCTCGCGCCGGTGCGCGAGGTCGCGCTCGTGGGCGCGGACACGACCGCGCTGGCCCGCGTCGTGCGCTGCGCCTTTCGCCCGCACGTCGTGCTCGCCGGCGGTGACGGCCGCGACGACGCAGGCGTCCCGCTGCTGCAGGGACGCGGTCCGATCGGCGGCGCGGCCGCCGCCTACGTCTGTGAGGGCTTCAGCTGCCGCGCGCCGGTCACCGAGCCCGCCGAGCTGGACAAGCTGCTGGCCGCGGCCACCTGAGCGGCGCCTACGCGGCCTCGGTCAGCCGTTGCAGGTCCTCGTCGGTCAGGCGCAGCTCGGACGCCTGCAGGTTCTCCTCGAGGTGCTCGACCGAGCCGGTGCCGGGGATCGGCAGCGTCACGGGCGAGTGGGCCAGCAGCCACGCGAGCGCCACCTGGCCGGGCGTGGCGTCGTGCTCGCGCGCGATCTCGGTGACAAGGCCTCCCGGCCTGGCGAGGTCGCCCGCGGCGAGCGGGAACCACGGGAAGAAGCCGAGGCCCTCGCGCTCGCAGACGGCCAGCACCTCCGCCGAGGCGCGATCGCCGAGGTTGAACCGGTTCTGGACGGTGACGACGTCGACGATCGAGCGCGCCTCCTCGAGCTGCTCGACGGTGACGTTCGAGACGCCGACGTGGCGGATCAGGCCCTCCTCCTGCAGCTGCTTCAGCGCCCCCACCGACTCCTCGTAGGGGACGTCCGGATCGACGGCGTGCAACTGGTAGAGGTCGATGCGCTCGACCTGCAGGTCGCGCAGCGACTGCTCGCAGGCTGCACGCAGATGCTCGGGGCGCCCGTTGCGCGACCACTGCCCGGGGCCGGAGCGCTCGAGGCCGCCCTTCGTCGCGATCAGCAGCCCGTCGGGATAGGGATACAGCGTCTCCGCGATGAGCTGCTCGCTGATGTGCGGGCCGTAGCTGTCGGCCGTGTCGATGAGGTTGACGCCGAGGTCGACGACGCGCCGCAGCAGCGCCAGCACGCTGTCGCGGTCGCGCGGCGGGCCCCACACGCCCTCACCGACGATCCGCATCGCGCCGAAGCCGAGGCGGTGGACCTCGAGGTCGCCGCCGATCGTGAGCGTCCCGCTGCCTTCGACGGCGCTCATCGCGAGCCCCCGCGCGGCGGGCCGTTGTCGATGATCAGCACGGTGACGTCAGGCATCTCGATGAGGCTCCTTTGGTGAAGGGATCGGCGAGGCGTTGGGTACGGCCGGCCGCGAGTCTTACGCAGCCGCGGCGACGGCGGGCTCGGCGCGCACCTCGAACGCGGTCAGCGTGAGCGGCCCGAAGGACGTGATGAGCGCGACGTCGACGGCGTCGCGGCCGCGGCCGACGACGACGCGCCCGGTCCGCGGGACGTTGTTGCGCGCGTCGAAGGTGCGCCACTCGCCGTCGAGGTAGGCCTCGAACCAGGCGGCGAAGTCCATCGCCTCCGGCGGCTCGGGGACGCCGATGTTCGGGATGTAGCCGAAGACGTAGCGCGCCGGGATGTTCAGCGCCCGGCAGAAGGTGATCGCGAGGTGGGCGAAGTCCCGGCAGACGCCCTGCCCGGCGCGGTAGGCGTCGGCGGCCGTCGTCCAGGGATTCGACGCGCCCTCGACCCATTCGACGTGCTCGTGGACGTAGTCGACGATCGTCTGCACCCGCGCCCAGCCCGGCGCCAGGTCGCCGAAGCGCTGCCAGGCCTCGTGGCCGAGCTCGTCGGGCAGGCAGAAGCGGCTGGGCATGACGAAGCTCATCACCTCGTCGGGCAGCGACTCGACGGGCGTCTCGGGCGTCTGCGGGACGATCACGTCCGCCGGGCGCGCGAGCAGGACGTGCGCGTCGTAGACGATCTCCGACGCCCCGGCGGCCAGCGCGAAGCGCTCGCAGCGGTTGCCGTAGTGATCGACGTAGGCGTGGTGGTCGGCGTCGGTGACCCAGCGCTCGCTGACGACCGACATCCCGGCCTCCAGGTACGGCGCGACCTGCATGATGGCCACCGCCGGCTGCACGGAGTCCAGGCCGAACGTGCATCCCACCCTGAGCGCCAGCGGCTCGGCAGCCGCGCCGCCGTCGTGACCCGTTGGCAGCGGTGCGCTCATCTGCCCGGTGAGGATGCCAGGTCGCTCAGGCCGCCGACCGCGCCTCGCCCGCCGAGGCGGCGCGCAGCGCGATCTGCGTCGCGAGATGCTCGGCGTCGCGGGCGACTCCGGCGAAGCGGCCCGAGCCCCAGGTGTGCAGCCACGGCAGCCCGACGACGTACAGGCCCGGCACGCGCGTGACGCCACGGTCGTGCGTCGGATAGCCGGCGTCGTCGAAGGCCGGCAGCCTGACCCACGACCAGTCGGAGCGAAAGCCGGTCGCCCAGACGATCGTGCGGATGCCGGCGGCGTCGAGGTCCAGCGTGCCGCCGCCGTCCTCCTCGGGCTCGAAGACCGGGACGTAGCGGTCCTCGTGTGGCGCCTGGATGGCGTTGGACTCGATCCAGCCGTCGATCGAGTCCTTGATGCGCTCGGCGGTGGCGTCGGCGGCGTCGAGGTTCGCGCGCAGATCGCCTGCGAGCCGCAGCAGCGGCCCGTCGATCGCGCCCAGGCGGCCGTGCAGGCGCATGCCGTCGCGGGCGAAGGCGCGCAGGTCGATGTCGCGCCCGCCGTCGCGACCGGTCACGTAGTGGTTTGCCTCCCTGCGCGCGGCCAGGCCCTGCGGATGCTCGGTGATCGGCATGTCGTAGTGGCCCATGTCCTCCAGCCAGGCCACGCAGTCGCGCCCGCGGTAGAAGCGCGCCACGCGCGGCGCGCTGCCGACGCAGACGTGGACCTCGCGCCCGGCGAGGAACAGGTCCTCGGCGATCTGGGCGCCCGACTGCCCGGTACCGACGACGAGCACGCCGCCGTCGGGCAGCGACTCGGGATTGCGGTAGCCCGACGAGTGCAGCTGCGTGACGTGCGCCGGGAGGCGCCGCGCCATCGCCGGAAAGCCCGGGGTGTGGTAGCCGCCGACCGCGAGCACGACGCTGCCGGCCGTCAGCCGGCCGTGGCTCGTCGCCACGCGAAAGCCGCCGCCGGGAGCCGCGCTCACGTCGGTGACGGCGACCCCCTCGTGCAGCGGCGGCCGAAATCCGGCCGCGTAGCTCTCGACGTAGCGGATGATCTCGTCCCTGACCATGAAGCCGTCGGGGTCGTCGCCGGGATATGGATGGCCCGGAAGCCGGCACTGGTAGTTGGGTGTGACGAGGCAGAAGGAGTCCCAGCGCTGGGTGCGCCACGTGCTCGCGATGCGATCGCGCTCGAGGACGACGTGGTCGATGCCGCGGTCGCGCAGGCACCGGCTCACCGACAGCCCGGCCTGCCCGCCGCCGACCACCACGACGTCGCGGTGGCCGCCGATCTCCGGGGGCGCGGGGAACGCCGGGCGCGGCGGATCGCGCCGCAGGCGCTCGACGGTCACGATCGCGTCGGCGGGCACGCCGAGGCGCACCGCGGCGGCCTCGCGGTCACGACGCTGGATCTCGACGAGGCGCTGGAGC
>JAXDFS010000025.1:0-3963 GCA_034665465.1 Solirubrobacteraceae bacterium | reverse complement strand
TCAGCGCCGCCGAGATCGACATCTTGCGCGCCTGCTCGTCGGGCTCGGAGTCCGAGACGGTCGTGCCGTCGAGCACCGACCCCAGCCGGTTGGTCGCGCCGGCCTCGAAGAGCAGCGCCTCGTGCAGTGACGTCTTCCCGCTGCCGCGGTGACCGATCAGGGCTACGTTGCGAATGCGGTCGGCAGGCTTGTGCATACCGCGGCTCCTCTCCTCGGGTGCCGCGATGCTAGTACCGCGTCAGCGCAAAAGCGACCGGGCCCGGAGAGCGGGCCTCAGGCGGTGAGGTGCTCGTCGGACATGCGGCCCCGCAGGCGCAGCACGGCCTTCGTGTGCAGCTGGGACACGCGCGACTCGGTGACCCCGAGAACCTCGCCGATCTCGCGCAGCGTCAGGTTCTCGTAGTAGTAGAGCGCGACGACGAGCTTCTCGCGCTCGGGCAGGCGCGCGATGGCGTCTGCGATGCGGTCCTTGAGGTCGGTCTGGTCCATCACGGCGGCCGGATCGGGGGCGCCGGGGTCCTGCAGCGTGTCCAGCAGCGAGACCTGGTCGCCCGAGGCGTCAGACACCGTCCACAGCTCGTCGAGGGCGGCGATCGTCGAGTTGGAGATGTGGAGCAGCGCGTCCTGGAAGTCGCTGACGCTCATCTCGAGCTCGTGCGCCATCTCCTCGTCGGTCGGCGCGCGCTGGAGCTTGTGCTCGAGCTTGGTGTTGGCGCGCTCGATCGCCCGGGCGCGGGCGCGGACGGAGCGCGGCACCCAGTCCAGCGAGCGCAGCTCGTCGATGATCGCGCCCTTGATCCGCGTGATCGCGTAGGTCTCGAACTTTATCTCGCGCTCGAGCTCGAAGCGCTCGATCGCCGAGATCAGGCCGCCCAGCCCGTAGGAGATGAGGTCGGCCTCCTCGACGTGCGCCGGCAGCCCGGACGCCATGCGGCCGGAGACGTACTTGACGAGCGGGGAGTACGCGACGACGAGGCGCTCGCGAGCGCGTTCGTCGCCCTCACGCTTGTAGCGCCGCCACAGGTCCTTCAGCTCGATCGATTTGACGTTCGTCTCCATCTTTCACGCCCTCGGATGTGCCCGCGCGTACGCTGTTTTCAGGCGCGCCGACTCTACCCGAGTGTACGTCTGCGTCGTCGATATGGAGGCGTGACCGAGAAGCTCTTGGATCGTGCGCAGGTCTGCGCCCCCCTCGAGCAGGTGTGTGGCGAAGGAATGTCGCAGCGCGTGAGGGTGCACCGCGCCCTGCAGGCAGGCGTGCCGGGCCCACACGCTGAGGCGCCTGCGGATGTCCGAGGTGGACAGCCGGCGCCCGGACTTGCTGAGAAACAGCGCGGCCTCGCCGTCGCCGCGGGCGAGCGCCCCGCGGGCGCGCTCGAGGTAGCGCGCGAGCGCCGCCAGCGCGGGCTCGCCGGCCGGCACGAAGCGCGTCTTGGAGCCCTTGCCCTCGACGCGCAGCTGCTCGGCGTCGAAGTCCACGGAGGCGATGTCGAGCGAGACGAGCTCCTCGGCGCGCAGCCCGCTGGCGTAGGCGATCTCGAACAGCGCCCGGTCGCGCAGCTCCAGCGGCGTGGAGGCGGGGATGCGGTCGAGCAGCGCGCTGACGGCCTCGGGGGCGAGCACCGTCGGCAGCTCGTGGGAGCGCTTGGGCGCCGCCAGCAGGTCGGCGGGGTTGGCGCTGATCTCGCCGTGCTCGCGCAGCGTGCCGAAGAACGCGCGCAGGGCGGCCAGCTTGCGCGCGACGGTCGCCGGTGCCGAGCGGCGCTCGGACAGCGCCGCGGCGTAACGGCGCAGGACGCGATGGGTGACCGCCGCCGGCTCGACGCGCTGCCAGCTGGCCCAGACCGCGAACTGGCGCAGGTCGGCGCCGTAGGCGCTGCGCGTCTTCTCGGCCGATCCGCGGCGGCGCAGGTCCTCGTCGAAGCGCACGAGGGCCGCCCGCCACTGCGCGCTAGCCTCGAGCTCCATGGGCGTCTTCTTCATCGACACCGCTCAGGGCACCGTCGCCACGCAGCACCAGCTGATCGCCGACGGCGTCGTCGAGGGTGCGGACGTGCCGCCGCGGCCGTGGCTGCGCATCCAGGGAACGGGCGACGCCTCGACCATGTGGTACGCGGTGATGCGCAAGCGCGAGCGAGGTGTCTTCATCGGCACGCTCGTGCTTCGACACTCCCCGCACCATGCCCTGCTCGCCGAGCAGGGCTGGGAGGAGATCGCGCCCGAGACGATCGGGCCGACGTCCCCCAGCAGCCTGTAGGTTGGCGTCGTGGCGCTCCGGGGTCTGCTTGCGATGGGTGCGGCGATGCTCGCGCTGACGGGCTCCGCGCTCGCCGCGCAGTCAGTGGTGCGCTTCGACATCGCCGCCGACCTCAGCGCGGGCGACGCCGGGGCCGACATCGCGGGAACGTCGGCGATGCACTATCGCTGCGACTCGCGCGTCAGGATCTCCGATCGCATCTGGTTCGAGCGCCGCGCGACCGCTGCCGATCCCTGGCTGCGGATCGAGCCCGACCGGGTGAGCTACCGGCCGGCCCGCTTCGCCGACCCCCGGCGCCCGGGCGGCCGGGTGCGGCGCGAGACCGTGCAGGCGCCTCGCAGCTCGCTCGCCGCGGCAGGCTCCGGCGACTTTCGCCTGCGCAGCCGGATGACGTTCGCCTGCGCCGGCCACAGGATCGTGGCGCGGTCCGAGACGCTGCCCCTGCCGGGCATCGGCGCGTAGGCCGCGCGCCGGGCTTCTCGCGTGTGGGTGGTTTGCGGGCCGTGTCGGCGTTCGCCCGTCGGCGCCACCGAGGCCCGGACCCGCTCAGTGGATGAAGATCGGGGTCCCCACGGGGACCTGGTCGTAGAGCTTCTCGACGTCCTCGATGAGCATCCGGATGCAGCCGTGCGAGGCGTTTGACCCGATCGAGCCCCGGTCCGCGGTCCCGTGGACGCCGACGCCGTCGGCGACGCCGAGCCAGCGCGCCTTGATCGGGTTGTTGGGCGCGCCGCCCGGGATGACCTGACCGGCCAGGCTGCCGGCCCAGGGCGAGTTGGGGACGTGCCACGCCGGGTTGGTCGCCTTGTTCTGGATCGTGTAGAGGCCGGCGGGCGTCTCCAGGCCGGCCTGGCCGACGGCGATCGGATAGGTCTTGACGCGCTCGAGCTTCTTGAAGAGGCTGATGCGGAAGCCGGCGCGATCGACGGTGAGGACGACCGGGTAGCGCTTGGCGAGCCTGTCGCCGGTGACCTTCGGCGCCACGGTCCTCACCGGCGCCGTGACCCGCCGGCGGCCGGTGCTCGAGACGAGCGCCGTCTGGACCTGCGACCGCAGCAGGCCCGTGTCGATCGTGCGCCCGCTGCGCGATCTGAGGATCGCGACGGTGTCGGGATGGAAGTCGACGCGCGCGTCGACCGGCTTGCGGCTGACGGCCACCCGCACGCGGTCGACGATGCGCTGGACCGCCGGGCGCGAGTAGGCGATGACGGGCGCGATGCGGGCGTTCACGGTGGCGCCGGTGAGCCCGCGCCACGTGCGACCGAGCACGCCGCCGGCGCGGCTGCGCTGCAGTGCCGCGTTGGTCATCGCCTCGAGGTTCGCGCTCAGGTGCGCCTCGCGCGCCGAGAGCGGGAAGGTCCTGCCGGCGGCGCTGATGACCAGTGGCGCCTGCAGGGGCGTGACGAGCTCGCGCATGACCTTCGCGCGGGCGGCCGCGGTGCTCATGCCGCCGACGTCGACGCTGCCGATCCGGACGCCGTCGGCGATGACGTCGCTGCGACTGGAGTCATACGCGAACACCCCGCCCGCCGCGGCGAGCAGCACGAGCAGACCGGCAAGGATGAGGATCGAGATTCGGGGCATGCCTTCCTACGCCTTCGCGCCGGCGCCCGGCGCAGATCACTGTAATGCGCCCGTGTTACCCAGCAAGCAACATTGCAGGGCTTTCGTGATCTCAGACGCGGGTACGGCGCAGGATCGGGTCC
>JAXDFS010000024.1:0-8894 GCA_034665465.1 Solirubrobacteraceae bacterium | reverse complement strand
GCAGGCCACGAGCGCCACGAGCGCCACGAGCGCCACGAGCGCCGCGCAGGCGAACACGGCCTCCGGGCAGCCCGCGGGCGCCGCGCTGGCGAACACGGCCGCCGGGCAGGCCGTGACGCCTGCGGCTCCCGCAAGCCGCCTCGCGAACTCGATCCACATCAGCGGCGCCTGCGGCGCCCCGCGCTTCGCGCGCGCGTTCCTGCGCGCCGGAACCGCCCGCGCGGACGTGCTCACCGGCGGGTCGCGCTCCGACGTCCTCCTCGGCGGCGCCGGCGGCGACGTCCTGCGCGGCGCAGGGCGCGCGGACTGCCTGCAGGGCGGTCGCGGCGCCGACCGGCTGAGCGGCGGAAGCGGCGACGACGTCCTGCTCGGCGGCGCGGGCGACGACGTGCTCGCCGGCGGTCCCGGGCGCGATGTCCTGGACTGCGGGCCCGGCCGCGACGTCGCCCGCGTGACGCGCGGCGACCGCGTGCGCGGCTGCGAGCGGGTGATCCGCGCGCGCTGATCGCCGCCGGGGCGCTGATCAGGCCGGCATGTGGAACGCGAACATCCGGCCGGCCTCGATGCGCGCGTAGACCGGGCCGCCGTCGAGGAACTGCTCCCACTCCGCTCCGTAGCGCGGTGTGTAGATGTCCAGCAGCGTATGCCTGAGGCCGGCGCCCTCCTCGCCACGGACGTCGACCGCGACCGCGCGTCCGTGGACGGTCACCGCGAGCTCCTCGCCCGGCAGGTGGGTCGCGCTGACGTGCGGCCGGGCGCGGATGTGGCGCAAGCGCAGCGAGTCCGGGGATGAGCCGAAGTGAAATGCCGCGCGGTAGAAGATCCCGTCGACTGGCCCGACGATCGGCCGCCCGTCGCTCGTGACCGTCGCAAGGGCGAGCAGCGACATCCCGGCCAGCCGCTCGGCCACCTGCTCGGCCCCCAGTCTGCGCTCAGGCGTGTGGATCCCCAGCAGGTGCGCGCCCGCGCCCGCGTAGCTGCGATCGAGGAGCTCCTGCAGCGCGACGAGATCGGCCCGGGACTCGTGCATCGGGACACAGTAATTCGCCTGACACGGGCCTGTCGACCTAGACTTCACCCTCGTGGGACTCCGCGCGTTTGCCGTGCTCTACGCCAAGGACGTCGAGAAGGTCGCTGCGTTCTACGGCGCGCTCGGCTTCGAGGAGCAGGCGCGCCTGCCGTCCCCGGACGGCTCGCCGGGGTTCATCGGGCTGCGGCGCGACGACGGCGAGCTGGCGGTCACCACGGAGGACTCGCCGCGGATGCTCGCGGGCGTCGAGCCGGGACCGGGGCCGCGCCACGAGCTGTTCGTGTACGTCGACGACATCGAGGCGGCCATCGCGAACGTGCGAGACGCGGGCGCGTCGGTGCTGCGCGAGCCGGCGGTGATGCCGTGGGGCGAGCGGCTCGCGTACCTCACCGATCCCGAGGGCAACGTCGTCACGCTCGCCGCCGCCTGAGCGCCCTGGCGACCGAGCGCCGGCCAGCCCGCGTCGCGCGCGCCACCCTCCGCGACCAGGTTGCCCGCTGTGTGACACTTGCCGCAGGTCAGCGACGAGGAGGACAGATGAGCACCGTTGACATCGCACAGCAGCCGCTGCTCATAGGCGGCGAGTGGACGGCGGCGCAGAATGGCGCCACGTTCGAGCGCAGCGATCCGTTCACCGGCCTGGCGGTGACCGAGGCCGCGGCCGGCGGCCGGGCCGACGCGCGCCGCGCCGTCGACGCCGCGCAGGCCGCGTTCGGCGAGTGGTCGCGCACGGCGCCGGGCCAGCGCCGCGCGCTGCTCTCCCGCGCGGCGGACCTGCTGTTGGAGCGCGCGCCCGAGATCGCGGGCGTGATGACCGAGGAGGTCGGCGGCACCTTCGGCTGGGGCATGTTCAACTGCGATCTCGCCTCGCGCATGCTGCGCGAGGCCGCCGCCCAGACCTACGCGGTCACCGGTGAGGTCATCCCCTCCGACGTCCCGGGCTCGCTGGCGATGGGCGTGCGCCAGCCGGCGGGCGTCGTCGTCGGGATGGCGCCGTGGAACGCGCCCGTGATCCTCGCAACGCGCGCGGTCGCGACGCCGCTGGCCTACGGCAACACCGTCGTCCTGAAGGCGTCCGAGCGCTGCCCGCGCACGCATGCCGCGGTGGCGCGGGCGATCGCCGACGCCGGCGTGCCTGCGGGCGCGATCAACCTCGTCATCCACTCGGCCGAGGACGCCCCCGACGTCGTCGACGAGCTCATCGCCCATCCGGCGGTGCGGCGGGTGAACTTCACCGGCTCCACGCGGGTCGGGCGGATCGTCGCGATGAAGTGCGCCGAGCACCTCACGCGCTGCCTGCTCGAGCTCGGCGGCAAGGCGCCGCAGGTCGTGCTCGCCGACGCCGACCTCGAGGCCGCCGCCGACGCCGCGAGCTTCGGCGCGTTCATGAACTCCGGGCAGATCTGCATGTCCACCGAGCGCGTCGTGGCGGACGAGTCGGTCGCCGAGGAGCTGGGCTCGATGCTCGCGGCGCGCGCGTCCAAGCTCGTCGTCGGCGACCCGCGCGAGCAGACGACGATGATCGGCCCGGTGGTCGACGACGCCTCGCGCGTGCGCGTGCTCGAGCTCATCGGCGACGCCCGCGAGAAGGGCGCGCAGGTGCTCGCCGGCGGCGACGCCGACGGCAACCTCGTCGCTCCGACGGTGCTCGCCGGCGTGACGCCGGAGATGCGGATCTACGGCGAGGAGTCCTTCGGCCCGGTCGTCACGATCGTCGCGGTCGCCGGTGCCGACGAGGCCGTGCGCGTCGCCAACGACACCGAGTACGGCCTCTCGGCGGCGGTCTTCGGCGCCGACGTCGACGCGGCCCTGGAGATCGCGCGCCGGATCGAGAGCGGCATCTGTCACGTCAACTCCTCGACCGTGCACGACGAGCCGCAGATGCCCTTCGGCGGCGTGAAGGCCAGCGGCTGGGGGCGCTTCGGCGGCCGGGCCGCGCTGGAGGAGTTCACCGAGCTGCGCTGGATGACCGTCCAGCAGAGCGCGCGCCACTACCCGATCTGATGGCGCTGCGCGACTCGCCGCCGTTTCGCGCCGACCACGTCGGAAGCCTCCTGCGCCCGCCGCAGCTGCTGCGGGCGCGCGACGACCATGCCGCCGGCCGCATCGACGCGGCCGAGCTCGCCGCGGCGGAGGACGCCGCGATCCGCGACGTGGTCGCCATGCAGCACGAGGTCGGGCTGCGCTCGGCGACCGACGGCGAGCTGCGCCGCGCCTCGTGGCACATGGACTTCATCTACGCGCTCGACGGCATCTCCAAGGTCGTCGACGACACCCTGCACGTCCAGTTCCGCAATGCCGAGGGCACGCTGGAGTTCGCGCCGCCGTCGCTGCACGTGGGGGAGCGCGTCGGGCTGTCGGAGACGATCTTCGGCGACGCCTTCTCGTTTCTCGCCTCGTCCGTCTGCGAGGGGCAGACGCCGAAGCTCACGATCCCGTCGCCGAGCATGGTCCACTATCGCGGCGGGCGGGCCGCGATCGACGAGGCCGTGTACCCCGAGCTCGACGCGTTCTGGGCCGACCTGACGGCCGCCTACCGCGAGGAGCTGCGCCGCCTGGCCGAGCTCGGCTGCGCCTACCTGCAGTTCGACGACACGAGCCTCGCGTACCTCAACGACCCCCGCCAGCGCGAGCACGTCCGCGAGATCGGCGGCGACGCCGAGCACCAGCACGAGGCCTACATCCGCCACATCAACGACGCGCTCGCCGACCGCCCCGCCGGCATGGCCGTGACGACGCACATGTGCCGCGGCAACTTCCGCTCGTCATGGGTCGCCGAGGGCGGCTACGACTTCGTCGCCGAGACGCTCTTCAACGAGCTCGACGTCGACGGCTTCTTCATGGAGTGGGACGACGCGCGCTCCGGCGGCTTCGAGCCGCTGGCGCTCGTGCCGGAGGGCAAGGTCGTGGTGCTCGGGCTCGTCACGACGAAGACCGGCGAGCTCGAGTCGCGCGACGAGCTCAAGCGCCGCATCGAGGAGGCGTCGCGGTACGTCGACCTCGACCAGCTCTGCCTGTCGCCGCAGTGCGGCTTCTCCTCGACCGTCGAGGGCAACGCGCTGACGGCCGAGCAGCAGGCCGCCAAGCTGCGCCTCGTCGTCGAGGTCGCCGACGAGGTCTGGGGCTGACGGGTCAGAAGTCCAGCTCGGCCGGCAGTCCGGCGTAGTTCTCGGCGAGGCTGCGCGCCGCCGCCTCGGAGCGCTCGAGATAGGCCAGCCGCGCGAGCTGCAGGCGCTGCTCGAACGGGCCGCCGCCGGTGTCGTGCAGCAGCATGGTCATGTAGCTGGAGAAGTCCTGCGCGCGCCACACCCGCCGCAGGGCCGCCGCCGAGTAGCCGTCCAGCGCCGTCTGCGAGCCGTCGCGGTAGTACGCGGCGAGCGCGGCGGCGAGCAGGCGCACGTCGTTGACGGCAAGGTTGAGGCCCTTGGCGCCGGTGGCGGGGACGATGTGCGCGGCGTCGCCCGCCAGGAACAGGCGCCCGTGCTGCATCGGCTCGACGACGAAGCAGCGCATCGGCGTGATGCTCCTGTCGATGACCGGGCCGCGGCGCACGTCGCCCAGGCGCAGCTCGAGCTCGTCCCAGATGCGCTCGTCGGGCCACTCTTCGAGGTCGGTGTCGACTGCGACCTGGAGGTAGAGGCGGCTGATGTCCTCGGCGCGCATCGAGTACAGCGCGAAGCCGCGCTCGTGCCAGGCGTAGACGAGCTCGCGCGTCGCCGGCGGCGCTTGGGCGAGGATCCCCAGCCAGGCGAAGGGATAGACGTGGTGGTGCTCGGTCAGCACGCCGCCGGGGATCGCCGGCCGGCAGACGCCGTGGAAGCCGTCGCAGCCCGCGACGACGTCGCACGCGAGCTCCTGGCGCTCGCCCTCGTGGTTGAACGCGATCAGCGGACGCTCGGATTCGATCTCGTGCAGCTCGACCTCCGAGACCTCGAAGCGCAGCTCGATCCCGCGGCGCAGCAGCTCGGCGATCAGGTCTTTGACGACCTCCTGCTGGCCGTAGACGGTGATCGAGCGTCCCGTCAGCTCGGTGATCGGCACGTGGTGCAGCGCGCCGTGGTGGCGCAGCAGGATCCCGTGGTGCACGAGCCCCTCGCGCGCGAGGCGCTCGCCGACGCCCAGCTCGTCGAGCAGGTCGACCGTGTTCTGCTCGAGCACGCCGGCGCGCACGCGCTGCTCGACGTACGCGCGGTCGCGGGCCTCCAGGACGACGCAGTCGATCCTCGCGCGCGCCAGCAGCAGCGCGAGCGTCAGGCCGGCCGGGCCGGCGCCGACGATGCCGGCCTGGGTCCGCATGGTGGGGTCGATCCTACGGCTCCTCTGGCAGTCTGGACACCGATGCGCGACGAGGGCGTCCATCCGCCGCTGGACTTCCCGGAGTACCGGTCGACCGCGCTGCGCCACCCGCAGCAGCCGCTCGTGTACCTGCCGCACACGGTCAGCGAGGCGACGGGCCCGCAGCTCGGCGACCTGCGGCCCGGCCCGCTCGACCACGACCTCACGCGCCAGCACGACGGGATGCCGATCGGCGAGCGCATCACGGTCTCCGGGCGCCTGCTCGACGGCAGCGGGCAGCCGATCGCCGACTCGCTCGTCGAGATCTGGCAGGCCAACGCCGCCGGGCGCTACCGCCATCGGCGCGACACCTGGGCGGCGGCGCTGGATCCGAACTTCTCCGGCGGCGGGCGCTGCGTGACCGGCGCCGACGGGCGCTACGAGTTCGTGACGATCAAGCCGGGCCCGTACCCGTGGGGCAACCACGCCAACGCCTGGCGGCCCGCGCACATCCACTTCTCGCTGCTCGGCCGCGCGTTCGCCCAGCGGCTCGTGACGCAGATGTACTTCCCAGGCGATCCGCTCCTGCGCCACGACCCGATCTTCAACGCCGTCCGCGACGCGGGCGTGCGCGAGCGGCTGATCGCGCGCTTCAGCATGGATCGCTCACAGGATCACTGGGCGCTGGCGTACCGGTTCGACGTCGTCCTGCGCGGCCCCGACGAGACACCGATCGAGGAGGAGCACTGACCGCGCCGCTGACCCCGTCGCAGACGGTCGGGCCGTTCCTGGACATCGGGCTGCCGTGGGACCGGGGCCCGGTCGCCGACTTGGGCGGCGTGCGGATCTCCGGGCGCGTCCTGGACGGCGCGGGCGAGCCGGTGGGCGACGCGCTCGTGGAGACCTGGGACGCGGCTTCCCGTGCGTTCGCGCGCTGCGCCACGGCCGAGGACGGGTCGTGGTTCGTCGTGACGCCGCCGGCCGCGCACCTGGCGGTGAGCGTCTTCGCGCGGGGCCTGCTGCACCGGGTCGTGACGCGCATCTATCTCGAGGACGATCGCTCCGACGGCGTGCTGGCGCGCGTGCCCGCCGCGCGACGTGAGACGCTGCTGGCCCAGCGCACCGACGATGGCTACCGATTCGACATCCGCCTCCAGGGGCCCGGCGAGACCGTCTTCTTCGACGTCTGAGCTCTTCGGCGGGATCTACGCGCGCGGGGCCGTCGCCGCCGAGGTCTGCGACGCAGCCTGGCTGCGGGCGATGCTCGACGTCGAGGCCGCGCTGGCGCGCGCCTGCGTCGCCGAGGGGCTGATCGCCGCCTCGGCCGGGGATGCGATCGTCGCCGCCTGCCGGCCGGAGGGCTTCGACATCGCCGCGCTCGGCGTCGAGGGGGCGCAGTCGGCGTCACCGGTCGTCGCGCTCGCGCGCATCCTGCGCGAGCGTGCGGGCGAGCAGGCCCACCACGGCGCGACGAGCCAGGACATCATGGACACCGCGATGATGCTCGTCGCCCGCCGTGCGCTGGCGCCGCTGCTGGCCGATGCGGGCGCGGCGGCGGACGCCTGCGCGCGACTCGCCGAGACCCACCGCGAGACGCCGATCATGGCCCGCACGCTGCTCGCGCAGGCGCTGCCGACGTCCTTCGGGCTGAAGGCGGCGGTCTGGATGAGCGCCGTCGACGAGGCGCGCGCCGGGCTGGCCGGCGTCCGCGAGCGGGCCCTCGCCGTCCAGATGGGGGGGCCGGTCGGCCACCGCGATCCCGCGATCGGCGCCCATGTCGCACGCGATCTCGGGCTTACCGAGCCCGTGCTTGCGTGGCACGTCGTGCGCGTGCGCCCCGCCGCGCTCGCGGCGGGGCTGGCGACGCTGGCCGGCGTCCTGGCGAAGATCGCGCGCGACGTGACGCTGCTCGCCCAGGACGAGGTCGGGGAGGTGCGCGAGGGCGGCGAGGGGCGCGGCGCGTCCTCGGCGATGGCGCACAAGCGCAACCCCGTCGCCGCCGTCTCGGTGCTCGCGTGCGCGCAGCGGGTGCCCGCGCTCGCCGGCACGATCCTCGGGTCGATGGCCCACGAGCACGAGCGCGCGGCGGGGGCCTGGCAGGCCGAGTGGGGGACGATCACCGAGCTGCTGCGGCTGACGGGCTCGGCGGCGGCGTGGGCGCGCGACCTGCTCGAGCACCTCGAGGTCGACGCCGATCGGATGCGCCTGCACGCGGGCGAGAGCCCCGACCTCGGATCGTCCGGCAAGCTGATCGACCGCGCCCTCGCCGCCCACCGGCCATGAGCGTCGAGTTGCATCACTCGGTCGAGGGGCCCGAAGGCGCACCGGTGCTGCTGCTCGGCGGCGCGCTGGGGACGGACCTGAGCGTGTGGGACCCGCAGGTCCCGGCGCTGGCCGAGAGCCTGCGCGTCGTGCGCTTCGACCATCGCGGCCACGGCCGCTCGCCGGTGCCGCCTGGGCCGTACGAGATCGCCGATCTGGCCGGGGACGTGCTCGCGCTGATGGCGCGGCTGGGGGTGCAGCGCGCGCACTGGTGCGGGCTGTCGCTGGGCGCGATGGTGGGACTGTGGCTCGCGGCAAACGCGCCCGAGCACGTCGACCGGCTCGTCGTGATGTGCACGTCGGCGCACATGGCGCCGGCGTCGGCGTGGGCGCAGCGAGCCGCGGCGGTGCTGGATGCGGGCACGACGGCGGCCGTCGCGGACAGGATCGTCGACCGCTGGCTGACGCCGGCCCACGCCGCGGCCCATCCCGAGGAGCGCCGGCGCCTGCGCGACATGCTCGTCTCGATGCCTCCGGATGGCTACGCCGCCTGCTGTGGCGCGATCGAGCGGATGGACCTGCGCGACGACCTGCCGCGGATCGCGGCGCCGACGCTCGTCATCGCGGGAGCCGGCGATCTCGCCACCCCGCCCGAGCACCAGCGGCTGATCGCCGGGGCCATCCCGGGCGCGCGCCTGGAGGTCGTCGCCGACGCGGCCCATATCGCCGCGGTGCAGCAGCCGCAGACCGTCAACCGCCTGATCCTCGACCACCTGGAGGCCGGATGAACGACCCCGCCCACGATGCCGGGATGGCCGCCCGCCGCGCGGTGCTCGGCGACGCCTACGTCGACGCGGCGGTCGCCGCCACGACCGATCTGAACGCGGACTTTCAGGACTTCATCACGCGCTACGCCTGGGGCGAGGTGTGGACGCGCGACGCGCTGGATCGCCGCACCCGCAGCGCGATCACCGTCGCGCTGCTCGCCGCGCTCGGGCAGGAGCGCGAATTGGGGCTGCACATCCGCGCGGCGCGGACCAACGGCCTGACGGAGGCCGAGATCGCCGAGATCCTGCTGCATACGGCGGTCTACGCGGGCGTGCCGGCGGCCAACGCCGCGTTCGCGATCGCGCAGCGAGTCCTCGACGAGGAGCCGGACACGCCGGGGTGAGGCCCGTCGGTTATGGACGGTCCGGCGACGAGGCGGCGAGGCGGCGGACACGAGGGGTTTGAGTGTGGTATCGATTGGATTGGCTTATGCAAGCGCGACGCCATCTTGCTTGGCCAAGCCGGTGATGAGCCAAGTGCGCTTGGCAAGCGCATGGTC
>JAXDFS010000023.1:0-2864 GCA_034665465.1 Solirubrobacteraceae bacterium | reverse complement strand
AGCGTGCGCGTCTTCAGGCCGCCGGGATAGCCGGAGTGGCGGTAGTACTTCTTGTCGGCGCGCTTGTTGCCCGTGACCGAGATCTTCTCGGCGTTGACGACGACGACGAAGTCGCCGGTGTCCACGTGCGGCGTGTAGACGGGCTTGCGCTTGCCGGTCGCGCGGTAGCGCGCCCCGGCGGCGAGATCGATGACGGCCGCGACCGGCATCTCGTCGGCGCGGTCTCGCTCGGCCTCGGCCTCGGCCTCGGCGACCTCCTCGGCGGTGGCCAGCGGGTCGGCGCCCTCGAGAACGATGTCGACCTCGAGGTCGGCGCCGGGGATCGCGGGCTTGACGCGCGGGGTCTCGGGCTCGTCGTCGTCGGAGTCGGTCTCCGGCGCAGCGGCCGCGGCCGGGGCTGCGGGCGGCTCGGGGGAAGCGGTCTCCTCGGACGAGCTCGTCGGCTCGTCCGGCGCGCTCTCGGCGGCGGGGACGTCCTCGGGCGGCTCGGGGCTCTCGTCGATCACGAGGGGAGAATCTCCATCGGTTGCGGTTTCTGGGCCACGTGCGGATGCTCCGGCCCGGCGTAGATCTTGAGCTTCGTCAGCTGCTTGCGGGCGAGGCGATTGCGCGGCAGCATCCCCTTGACGGCGAGCCGCAGGACCTCTTCGGGCCGGCGCTCGAGCATCTCGTCGAGCGTGCGCGTCTTCAGGCCGCCGGGATAGCCGGAGTGGCGGTAGTACTTCTTGTCGGCGCGCTTGTTGCCCGTGACCGAGATCTTCTCGGCGTTGATGACGACGACGAAGTCGCCGGTGTCGACGTGGGGCGTGTAGACCGGCTTGCGCTTGCCGCGCAGCGCGTCGGCGATCTGGGTCGCCAAGCGCCCGAGCGTTTGCCCGTTGGCGTCGACGACGAGCCAGTTGCGCTCGCGATCGTTGGCATTGGCGACATAGGTCTTCATGGCGTGAAAAATGCCACGCGTTGCACCGCGCGGCGACGACGAAGCATAGGGAATCGCTGACGCGCGCGAGATCGGGGCTCAGGCGGGCAGGTCGCAGCGCGTGCGGCCGCGGGTGAAGCCGGCGGTCAGCGCGAGCGTGTTCGCCCGCAGCGAGCCGAGGTACGTCTCGCCCGCGGTGCCCTTCGGCCCGAGCGAGTCGGCGTACAGCCGCGGGCCGACGCTCGCGCCGGCGGAGCGCGCGATCGCCCCCGCGAGCTTCGCGTTGCCCGAGCTCTCGGCGAAGATCGTGCTCACGCCCGCTGCGCGGATCGTGCGCACGAGGCGCGCGACCGCGCCCGCCGACGCCTGCGCCTGCGTCGACAGGGCGGGGATGACGGTGCCGATGACCTCGATGCCGTAGCGGGCGGCGTAGTAGCCGAGCGCATCGTGGTCGGTGACGAGCCTGCGCTGCCGGCGCGGGATCGCATCCATGCACGCGGCGATCGCGCGGTCGAGGCGGCGCAGGCGCGTGAGGTACAGGGCGGCGTTGGTGGCGTACGTCAGGCGCCCCGCGGGATCGGCGGCGGCCAGCGCGTCGCTGATCCGGGCCACCGCGATCTCCGCGTTGCGCGGGTCCTGCCACCAGTGCGGGTCCACCGCGCCGCTCGCGCGGCGGGTGTGCACGGCGTCGATGAGATCGACCGTCGTGGCATCCGAGCCCGCGTTGCGCAGCACGCCGCCGAGCCACCCGTCGAGGTCGCCGCCGGAGCGCACGACGAGCTTCGCGCCCGTGACGGCGCGCACGTCGCTGGGCCGCGGCTCGTAGGAGTGCGGGTCGGAGTTGGCGCTGAGGATCTGGCGCACGCCGGCGCGCCGTCCGGCGATGGAGCGGACGAGGTCGCCGACCTGGGTCGTCGTCGCGACGACGACGGGACCGCCGGCCTCGCCGCCCACCGTCTGCGCCCCCGAGCCGCATGCGGCCAGCGTCCCCGCTGCGAGCACGAGGCCCGCGGCAGCGGCCGCGAGCGTGGCGAGGGGTCGCGGCAGGCGGGGACTATGCGCTCGAGGTGGCGCCCTGGGCCTGGCCGCGGGCGGGCTCCGTGCGCGAGCTCGCGTCGTCGCCGGCGACCGCGACGGCGGCCTTCGCCGTGACGAGGTGGTAGAGGATCAGGACCTGCACGATCGCCAGCGACTCGGAGCGGTGCACCTCGTCGCCGACCGTGAACTCGCCGAGGCGCTCGGTGCGCAGGTGGCTGGCGAACTGCATCTTCTCCCAGATCGTCTCCTCGATCGCCGCGCCGCGCTCGCGATCGACGTTGCCCGGGATGTAGAGGCAGCGCGCGTCGCCCTTGTCCTCCAGCGTGATGCCGTCCTTCTCCTCGTCGATCACCGAGAGGTCGGGGTGCGGCAGCCCCTGGCGCATCGTGAGCACCGCGTCGAGGTGGTCGTCGTCGCGGACCGACCCCGGCTGGAAGGCGACGACGAGGTCGGCCTTATGCTCCTGCGGGCGGATGAACGCCGCCGAGTCCGGCTCGCGCCTGTCCATCTCCTCCTGGACCTGCTCCTCGGTGTAGCCGCGCTTGGTCGAGTCGCGCTTGAGCTTCCAGTCGAAGCGCAGGTCCTCGGGCGGCGCGAGATACACGCGCACGTCGTAGGCCGAGGCCATCTCGGACGTGTGATAGCCGAGCAGCCCCTCGATCACCACGAAGCGCTTGGGCGCGACGTGCTCCGGGCGCCCGAACGTCCCGTCGTGGTGCTGGTAGACGGGCTTGAGGATCGGCTCACCATTGCGCAGGTGGTGCATGTGCTGCGAGATGATGTCCATGTAGTTGCAGTCCGGGTTCAGCGGCGTTAGGCCGTTCTCCGCGCGCTCGGTCCGGTCGTACTTGTGGTAGTCGTCGGTCCCGATGTGCGTCACGGCGTCCTTGCCGAGGATCTCGACGAG
>JAXDFS010000022.1:0-5371 GCA_034665465.1 Solirubrobacteraceae bacterium | reverse complement strand
TCCTGCGCTCGCCGACCACTGGCAGGACGTCTGCGCCGCCATCCACGACGACGACGCCCACCACCTCTACGTCGCGCCCCAGGCCGTCCGGGCGGCGCTCGACGCCCGGGCGCGGGTGCGCCTGTCCTCCTACGACAACGACCAGGCGCTGCAGTTCCGCGCGCAGGCGCCCGACCTCGCGGCGCGCTCGCTGAAGGAGGCCGAGCCCGAGCTCGAGAAGCTCGTGCGCTCGGGCTACCGCACGCTCGTCACCTGGCCCCAGCGCGGCGAGGGCGAGCGCGCGGCGTACAACCTCGGGCGCCTGAAGGCGTCGTGGCTGGGGGAGGGCGACCCCGCCGGAATCAACAACCCCCTGCGCTTCGCGCAGGTCAACCTCCGCGACGGCTTCATCGCCGCGGGCCTGAAGCTCGCCGTGCTGCCGTCGCACCGCCTCTTTCGCCGCCGTGCCGAACGCAGCGCCGGCCGCGACCACGGCGCGCGCCGCAAGGGCGCGCTGCGCTCGTTCGCCGACCTGCGCACCGGCGACATCGTCGTCCACGAGGACCACGGCCTCGCGCGCTTCGCAGGCTTCGAGACCAAGACCGTCGCCGGCGTCACGCGCGACTACCTCTACCTGGAGTACCAGGGCGACGACCGTGTCTTCGTCCCGAGCGAGCAGCTGGCGAAGATCAGCCGCTACGTCGGGGCGGGCGGCGCGCACCCGCCGTTGAGCAAGCTCGGCGGCAAGAGCTGGGACCGCCTGAAGGCGCGCGCACGGCGGGCGGCGCAGGAGCTCGCCGGCGAGCTGCTGAACCTCTACGCCGAGCGCCGGCGGCGCACGGGCCTGGCCTTCCCGCCCGACTCCGACTGGCTGCGCCAGTTCGAGGAGGCGTTCCCGTACACCGAGACCGCCGACCAGCGCGAGGCGATCGAGCTCGTGAAGATCGACATGGAGGCCGAGCGCCCGATGGACCGCCTGATCTGCGGCGACGTCGGCTTCGGCAAGACCGAGGTCGCGCTGCGGGCGGCGTTCAAGGCGGCCGACGCCGGCAAGCAGGTGCTCATGCTCGTGCCGACGACGATCCTCGCCCAGCAGCACTTCGGGACCTTCACCGAGCGCCTGCAGGACTATCCGTTCACGATCGAGCACGTGAGCCGCTTCCGGTCGCCGGCCGATCAGAAGAGGGCGATCGAGGGCTTCCAGAAGGGCGCGATCGACATCCTCATCGGCACCCACCGCATCCTCAGCCGCGACGTCCGCGCGAAGGACCTCGGGCTGATCGTCGTCGACGAGGAGCAGCGCTTCGGCGTCAAGCAGAAGGAGCTGCTGCGCCAGCTCAAGCTGCGTGTCGACGTCATCTCGATGAGCGCGACTCCGATCCCGCGCACGCTGCAGATGTCGCTCGCCGGGCTGCGCGACATCTCGGTCATCAACACGCCGCCCGAGGGCCGCCGGCCGGTGAAGACGTACGTCGGCGAGTACGACGAGGAGGTCGTCAAGCAGGCGCTGGTGCGCGAGCACGCGCGCGGCGGCCAGGCCTTCTTCCTGCACAACCGCGTCGAGTCGATCGACGAGACCGCCGAGCGCCTGCGCGGCCTGTGCCCGGGCATGCGCTTCGAGGTCGCGCACGGGCAGATGGAGGACACCGAGCTCGAGGATCGGATGCTGCGCTTCCTGCGGGGCGAGGCCGACGTGCTCGTCTGCACGAGCATCATCGAGTCGGGCATCGACATCCCGCAGGCGAACACGCTGATCGTCGACCGCGCCGACGTCTTCGGCCTCTCCCAGCTCTACCAGATCCGCGGCCGTGTCGGCCGCAGCCGCGAGCGCGCATACGCGTACCTGCTGTATCCCAGCGCCGCTGCGCTGACGCACGAGGCCGGCCAGCGGCTGGCCGCCCTGAGCGACTACACCGAGCTCGGCGCCGGCTTCAAGATCGCCATGCGCGACCTCGAGCTGCGCGGCGCCGGCAGCCTGCTCGGCGACGAGCAGTCCGGCCACGTCGCGGCGCTCGGGTTCGAGCTGTACATGCAGATGCTCGACGAGGCGGTCGCCGCCCTCGATGCGGAGCGCGACGGGCGAGCGGGCGTGGAGGCGCCGGAGCCCGTGCGCCTGGACGTCAACGTCGATGCCTACGTGCCCGCCGACTACATCCCCTACGAGCAGGCGAAGATCGACGTGCACCGCCGGATCGCGGGCGCCTATGACGTCGCCGACCTCGAGCTGCTGCGCGAGGAGCTCCACGACCGCTTCGGCCCGCTGCCCCAGCCACTGTCGAACCTGATCGACCTGCAGCGCGCGCGCATCAAGCTCGGCCAGGCGGGCGCCACGGCGGTGACCTTCCGCGGCGGCCGCCTGGCGGTGACGCCCATCGAGCTCGACTCGGTGCGGGCCAAGCGCGTGCGCGCGGAGATCCCCGGCGCCCTGTACGAGTCGGGCAAGAGCCAGCTCTCCGTGCGCGTCCCGGACGATCCGCAGCAGCGCTTCCCGGCGGTCGTGCGCGCCGCCGACGTGCTGCTCGCCGTTACGCGCGAGGCCGCGTGAGGGCCTGTCGAAAAGTCGCGGCGGTCTTCCCCGGCTGACTCTAAAGCTCGATGAAGAATCTACGCGTTGGCCCGGGCAGGTTCGCTAGGATCGCGACGTTGTGAACCGAATTCTTCGTCTGTCCCCGGCGCTAGGCGCCTTTTTTGTTGCCGCGATCCTGATCGCCGGCTGTGGCGACTCCGTCCCGGGCAACGCCGTCGCGAGCATCGACGGCACCGCGATTCCCAAGACCGACTTCGCCCACTGGCTGAGCATCGGCGCGGCCACGGCGCAGCAGGGCGCGAAGGTCCCCTACGACGCACCCGCGTTCACCGCCTGCGTCGCAGCCAAGCGCAAGACGGCGCCCAAGCCCGCCAAGGGCCAGCCGGCGACGACAGACGCCCAGCTGAAGGCCACCTGCCTGCAGGAGTACAACACGCTGCGCGACCAGGTCATGCAGTTCCTGGTGACCGCGAGATGGGTCAACGGCGAGGCCTCCGACGAGGGCGTCTCGGTGCCCGCCAAGACGGCCGAGGCCGACTTCCAGAAGGTCATCAAGACCTCGTTCCCGAAGGCGTCGGACTTTCAGACGTTCCTCAAGACCGCGGGCATGACGGTCGCCGACGCGCGCTTCCAGATCCATTACACGAGCCTCTACACGAAGCTGCGCAAGAAGGCCGTGACGAAGGCCGACAAGGTCACCCAGAAGGACATCACCGCCTTCTACAACAAGAACAAGGCCCGCCTGGGGACGCCGCTGACGCGCGACCTGCGCGTCGTCCTGACCCGCGACAAGGCCAAGGCCGACCAGGCCAAGGCCGCGCTGAAGAGCGGGCAGAGCTGGTCGACGGTCGTCAAGAAGTTCTCGATCGATCCCGCCACGAAGGCCACCGGCGGCGTGCTCTCGGGCCTGTCCAAGGGCCAGCAGGAGAAGTCCTTCGACGACGCGATCTTCGCCGCGCAGAAGGGCGTGCTCACCGGCCCGATCAAGACCCAGTTCGGCTACTACGTCTTCCAGGTCCAGAAGGAGACGCCCGCGACGCAGCAGACGCTCAAGCAGGCGACGCCGGCGATCAAGCAGCAGCTCGACGCGCAGAACAAGCAGAAGGCCGACGACGCGTTCAACGCCGACCTGCGCAAGAAGTGGAAGGCCAAGACGAACTGCAGCAAGGGCTACGTCATGGCGCTGTGCAAGAACGCTCCCAAGCAGACCACGACCGCTGCGGCGGCCGGCGGAGCGGTGCAGCAGCAGCAGCAGGCGCCGGCGCAGCAGGCACCGCCCCCGCCGCAGCAGCCCTAGCACCGGTCAGGAATCGAGAAGCGGCGGTCGCCGAGGTCACCTAGCGTGACCGCCACACCGGGTGACGCGACCCCACGACCTCAGGAGTGACCATGACGGACCCGCAGCCGCCTGCGCCGCACGAGGCCGACAGCCACGACCTGATCCGCGTGCATGGCGCGCGCGTGAACAACCTCAAGGACGTCAGCGTCGAGATCCCCAAGCGCCGGCTGACGGTGTTCACCGGCGTGTCGGGCTCGGGCAAGAGCTCGCTGGTCTTCGGAACGATCGCCGCGGAGTCGCAGCGCATGATCAACGAGACCTACAGCGCCTTCGTGCAGGGCTTCATGCCCACACTGGCGCGGCCCGAGGTCGACGTGCTCGAAGGCCTGACGACCGCGATCATCGTCGATCAGCAGCGGATGGGCGCCGACGCCCGCTCGACGGTCGGCACCGCCACCGATGCCAACGCGATGCTGCGCATTCTCTTCAGCCGGCTCGCCAAGCCGCACATCGGCTCGCCCAACGCCTTCTCCTTCAACGTCCCCTCGGTCCGGGCGAGCGGTTCGTTCACCGTCGAGCGCGGCGCCGGCAAGACCGTGCGAAAGACCTTCACCCGCACCGGCGGCATGTGTCCGCGCTGCGAGGGCCGGGGCACGGTCTCCGACATGGACCTCACCCAGCTCTACGACGAGAGCAGGTCGCTCGCCGAGGGCGCGATCACCGTCCCCGGCTACACCGGGGGCTCGTGGATGGTGCGGATCGTCGCCGGGTCGGGCTTCTTCGACCCCGACAAGCCGATCCGCGAGTACAGCAAAAAAGAGCTCCAGGACCTCCTCCACCGCGAGCCGACCAAGGTGAAGGTGAACGGCGTCAACCTCACCTACGAGGGCCTGATCACGCGGATCCAGCGATCGTTTCTGTCCAAGGACAAGGAGGCGCTGCAGCCGCACATCCGTGCGTTCGTCGAGCGGGCGGTGACGTTGACCACATGCCCGGAGTGCGCCGGCACCCGGCTCAGCGAAGCCGCCCGTGCCGCCAGGATCAAGAAGGTCAACATCGCCGACGCCTGCGCGATGCAGATCAGCGACCTGGCCACATGGGTCCGCGGCCTCGACGAGCCGTCTGTCGCGCCGCTGCTCGCCACGCTGGGCCAGACGCTCGACTCCTTCGCGGAGATCGGGCTGGGCTACCTCTCGCTCGACCGGCCGTCGGGCACGCTGTCGGGCGGCGAGGCGCAGCGCGTCAAGATGATCCGCCACCTCGGCTCCTCGCTCACCGACACGACCTACGTCTTCGACGAGCCCACCACGGGTCTGCACCCTCATGACATCCAGCGGATGAACGACCTGCTGCTGCGACTGCGCGACAAGGGCAACACGGTGCTCGTCGTGGAGCACGAGCCGGAGACGATCGCGATCGCCGACCACGTGGTCGACCTCGGCCCCGGCGCCGGCACGGCGGGCGACACCGTGTGCTTCGAAGGCACGGTCGCGGGGCTGCGGTCCAGCGGCACGATCACCGGCCGCCATTTCGACGACCGTTCCGCGCTCAGGGAGACGGTGCGCACGCCGACCGGCACGCTGGAG
>JAXDFS010000021.1:0-11640 GCA_034665465.1 Solirubrobacteraceae bacterium | reverse complement strand
GCCGCGGGCCGCCCGCTTCGAGGAGACAGACCGCTGGCTGCGCGGCAGGATCGTGGCCGCGCTCGTCGCGGGCGGGGCCCTGCCGGCCGGGATCGACCCCGCGCGGCTGGAGCGGGCCCTCGCAGGGCTGCAGCGCGACGGGCTCGTCGAGCGCGACGGGGCGAAGGTGGGACTCCCCCGGACAGCCCGGTAGGCTGGCTCGCCCACGTCCAGATGATCCCCACGGAGGCATCCGTTGGCCCTCGACCGTCAGACCATCGAGAAGCGAGACTTTCCCATCGGCCGTCGCGGCTACGAGCCCGCGACCGTCGACGCCCACCTCGCCGCGATCGCCCGCGAGGTGGATGCGCTCAAGCGGGCCCAGGCCTCCGCGCCTCCCGCGTCGCCGTCCTCCTCGAGCGCGCCGGCGTCGCTGGCGGCGGTCGCGAGCGCGTCCGTGCAGGCGATCGTCGAGGCCGCGGAGTCCAGCGCCGCCGCGATCGAGCGCGACGCGCGCGACCGCGCCGACCAAGTCGCCCAGGACGCGGCGCGCGACGCCCAGCGCACGCGCGACGAGGCGATCGAGCGCTCCCAGGACCACGTCGGCAAGGTGCACGAGGCGACCGCGCTGATGCTCCAGCGCGTCGACGCGATGGAGAGCGAGCTCAGCGCGCTGGTCGAGTCGCTGCGCACCGGCGCCAACCGCCTGAACGCCGACCTCTCGCTGCTGTCGGGCAACATGGGGGAGCTGTACGCCGCCGCGGGGCAGGCGACGCGCGCGGACAGCGGGCCCGCGTCCGTCGAGGAGGTCGTGGTGGTCGAGGAGATCCTCGTCGCGCTGCCCGACGACGAGCCAGAGCCAGAGCCCGAGCTCGCCGACGAGCTCGAGCCTGCGGGAGCGGGCGCGGCGGCCGACGACGGCGGCGAGACGGACGCCGAGGCGGCACGGCTGGTCGCGCTGAACATGGCCCTCAACGGCCAGTCGCGCTCGGAGACCGACAAGTACCTCGCCGACAACTTCGACCTCAGCGACCGCGCGGCACTGCTCGACGAGGTCTACGCCACCGTCGAGGGCTGACAGCCGCTCACGGCGCCGCCGCGCCAGGTCGGCGCAGGGGTTTGACCCCGCCGGATCGACGGGTACACGGCGGGCAGATCATGTCTGCTCAGGACGGCACCGAACTCGACTGGGAAGGGCAGACCCTGCTCGACCGCGAGGGCAGGCGGATCGGCACGATCGAGGAGATCTACCTCGTCGAGGAGACCGGCCGCCCGGAGTGGGCGCTGGTCAAGCAGGGCCGCATCGCGCCCCGCCCGACGCTCGTGCCGCTCGCCGGCGCCGACAAGGTCCAGGACGGCGTGCGCGCCCGCTATGAGAAGTCCGTCGTCGACGACGCCCCGCGCCTGGACGGCGACGAGCCCTCCGAGGAGATCGTCGAGGCCACCTATCGCCACTACGGCATCTCGACGACCTCCAACGGCGATCACCACGGCAACGGCGGCGCCAGGCAGGCCGAGCAGCCGCGCCGGTCGCCCTCGAACAGCAGCCGCGACGCCAAGCAGGCGGGACTCGGCCCGACGCTCAGGCGCACGGTCAAGGAGTTCTCCGACGATAACCTGCCGCACTGGGCGGCGGCGCTGACCTACTACGGCATCCTCTCGATCTTCCCCGCGCTGCTGGCGCTCGTCTCGATCCTCGGGCTGCTGGGCAGCTCGGCGATCCAGCCCCTGATCGACAACCTCGGCACGGTCGCGCCCGGCCCCGCCAAGGACATCGTCACGAGCGCGCTGAAGAGCATGCAGAGCAACGGGGGCGGCGCTGGCCTGCTCCTCGTCGTCTCGCTCGCGGGCGCGATCTGGTCGGCGTCGGGCTACATCAGCGCCTTCATGGACGCCTCCAACGCGATCTACGACGTCAGAGAGGGCCGCTCGATCTGGAAGAAGCTGCCGCTGCGCCTCGGCATCACCGTCGTCATGCTCGTCCTGCTCGCGGGCAGCGCCATCGCCGTCGTGCTGACGGGCCCCGTCGCCGAGCAGGCCGGCAAGCTGTTCGGCATCGGCAGCAGCGCGCTCGCCGTGTGGGACATCGCCAAGTGGCCCGTCCTCGTGCTGATCGTGGCCTTCATGTTCGCCGTGCTCTTCTACGCCACGCCGAACGTCAAGCAGCCCGGCCTGAAGGCGGTCATGCCGGGCGGGCTCGTCGCGGTGATCCTGTGGATCGTCGTCTCGGCCGCCTTCGCCCTCTACGTCGCGGCCTTCGCCTCCTACAACAAGACCTACGGGGCGCTCGGCGGCGTGATCGTCTTCCTCGTCTGGCTCTGGCTGACCAACCTGGCGATCCTGCTCGGCGCGGAGTTCAACGCCGAGCGCGCGCGCGGGCGCAACATCGCCGCCGGGCATCCTGCCGGCCAGGAGCCCTACCTGCCCCCGCGCTCCGCGCCGGAGTAGGCGCGCCGTCGGTCAGGAGCGGCCGCCCGGGGGCGGCAGCGCGCTTCGCACGGCGGCCTCGTCGATCCCGTGCGCGCGCAGCAGTTGCGCCGCGGGAGAGTCCTGGACGAGCATCAGGCCCAGCAGCTGCGCGTCGGTCTCGGGATGGCCGAGGTCGCCGATCGGGGCCGGGTCCTGGCCCAGCGTGACCGTCAGCGGATGGCCGAAGCGCAGGTCCTCGGCGTGATCTGGCGCGCCCGCTCGCGCGGGTGGCGGCCCGTCCGCGCGGCGCGCCTGATCCCCCGCCGCCGCCACCGCTCGCTCGCGGACGTCGGCGACCGTCAGCTCGGACTCGCGCACGATGCGCCGCGCGTCGCCCTCGCTGTCGAGCACGGCCAGCAGGAGATGGGCGGGATCGATCGTCGTGTGCCCGCGCGAGAGGGCCTGCTCGTTGGCGCCCTCCAGTGCCGCCTTGGCCTCGGGTGTGAACGCGAGCCACTCGCCGGGCGTCGCGTCGCCGACGCCGTGCAGGGCGACGACCGCTGCGCGCAGGCGCTCGATGGCCGCGCCGACCAGCGCCTCGTCGACGGCCGCGATGCCGAGCAGCAGGTGCTCGGCGCCGATCTGCGCATGGCCGAGGCGGCGCGTCTCCTCCTGCGTGCGCACGACGCTGCGGCGGGCGCGCTCGTCGAAGTGCTCGAACATCGCCGACGATCCTCGCAGACGCCACGGCGCTTCTCGCAACGTGCGGGATCTGGGTGGTGCGAACGTCTGTTCGCCCCTCTACAATACGTGGGGTGAAGCATGATCATCTCGTGGTCTCGGGCGCCCGGGAGCACAACCTCAAGGACATCAGCGTCTCGCTGCCGCGTGACGCGCTGACGGTCATCACCGGCCTCTCGGGCTCGGGCAAGTCGTCGCTGGCGTTCGACACGATCTACGCCGAGGGCCAGCGGCGCTACGTCGAGTCGCTCAGCGCCTACGCGCGCCAGTTCCTCGGTCAGATGGACAAGCCCGACGTGGATTCGATCGAGGGGTTGTCGCCGGCGATCTCGATCGACCAGAAGACGACGTCGCGCAACCCGCGCTCGACCGTCGGCACGGTGACCGAGATCTACGACTACCTGCGCCTGCTGTGGGCGCGCGTGGGGCGACCGCACTGCCACGTCTGCGGCGCGCCGATCGAGGGCCAGAGCGTCGAGCAGATCGTCGACCAGATCATGGAGCTCGAGGACGGCACGCGCTTCATGGTCATGGCGCCGATCGTGCGCGGGCGCAAGGGCGAGTACGGCAAGGTCTTCGAGGAGCTGCGCTCCGACGGCTACGCGCGGGTGAAGGTCGACGGCGAGCTGCGCCTGCTCGAGGACCCGATCGAGCTCGACAAGAAGTTCAAGCACGACATCTCGGTCGTCGTGGACCGGCTCGTCCTGCGTCATGACGTGCGCAAGCGCCTGGTCGACTCGGTCGAGACCGCGGTCGCGCTCGCCGACGGGATCGTCGAGGTGGAGCTGCTGCCGCGCGACGGGGCAGGGGAGGTGCTGACGTTCTCCGAGCAGTTCGCGTGCCTGAAGTGCGGCACGTCGATGCCCGAGCTCGAGCCGCGGATGTTCTCGTTCAACTCGCCGCACGGAGCCTGCGAGCGCTGCACGGGGCTGGGGTCGATGAGCGAGATCGACCCCGAGCTGATCGTGCCCGACCCGGCGCTGTCGATCGCCGAGGGCGCGCTCGCGCCGTGGGCGACGAGCAGCTCCAACTACTACGAGCAGATCACCGAGGCGATCGCCGAGCGCTACCGCATCGACGTCGAGACTCCGTGGAGCGAGCTGTCGGACAAGCACCGCGACCTCTTCCTGCACGGCACCAACGGCGAGCCGGTGCAGGTGACCTACCGCAACCGCTACGGGCGCCGGCGCTCCTACGCGACGCGCTTCGAGGGGATCATCCCCAACCTCGAGCGCCGCTACCGCGAGACCGACAGCGAGTTCTCGCGCGAGAAGATCGAGGAGTACATGAGCGTGCGCCCGTGCCCGGCCTGCGGCGGCGCGCGGCTACGGCCGGAGTCGCGGGCGGTGCTCGTGGCCGGCATGCCGATCCACGAGTTCACGCGGCTGTCGGTGCGCGCGTCGCTGAACTGGCTCGCGGAGGTGCAGCTGACCGAGACCGAGCGCCACATCGCCCGCCTGATCCTGCGCGAGATCGAGGAGCGCCTGAACTTCCTGGAGAACGTCGGGATCGGTTATCTCTCGATGGACCGCGCGGCGGCGACGCTCTCGGGCGGCGAGGCGCAGCGGATCCGGCTGGCGACGCAGATCGGCTCCTCGCTCGTCGGCGTGCTCTACATCCTCGACGAGCCCTCGATCGGGCTGCACCAGCGCGACAACAACAAGCTGATCGCGACGCTCGAGCGGCTGCGCGACCTGGGCAACACGGTCATCGTCGTCGAGCACGACGAGCAGACGATGCGCGCGGCCGACCACATCGTCGACATGGGCCCGGGGGCCGGCGAGCACGGCGGCGAGGTCGTCGCCGAGGGCACGGCGCAGGACATCGAGCGCGTGCCCGAGTCACTGACCGGTCAGTTCCTCGCTCGCACGCGCGTCATCGACATCCCGGCCAAGCGGCGCACGCCGTCGGGCTACGTCGAGATCCGCGGCGCCGCCCAGAACAACCTCAAGTCCGTCGACGTGAAGGTCCCGCTCGGGACGATGACGTGCGTGACCGGGGTCTCGGGGTCGGGCAAGTCGACGCTCGTCAATGAGGTCCTCTTCAAGGCCGTCGCCAACCGGCTGCACCGGGCGCGCACGAGGCCGGGACGCCACACAGCGGTCCTCGGCCTCGACCAGCTCGACAAGATCATCCAGGTCGACCAGTCGCCGATCGGCCGCACGCCGCGCTCGAACCCGGCGACCTACACGGGCCTGTTCGACGTCATCCGCGACCTCTTCTCCAAGACGCAGGAGGCGCGGGCGCGCGGCTACAAGCCCGGGCGCTTCTCGTTCAACGTCAAGGGCGGGCGCTGCGAGGTCTGTCGCGGCGACGGCCAGATCAAGATCGAGATGCACTTCCTGCCCGACGTCTACGTGCCCTGCGAGCAGTGCCACGGCAAGCGCTACAACCGCGAGACGCTCGACGTGCGCTTCAAGGGCAAGACGGTCGCCGACGTGCTCGCGATGCCCGTCGAGGAGGCGGTGGAGTTCTTCAAGCACATCCCGAAGATCCGCCGGCGGCTGGAGACGCTGAACGCGGTCGGCCTGGGCTACATCCGCCTGGGCCAGCCGGCGACGACGCTGTCGGGCGGGGAGGCGCAGCGCGTCAAGCTCGCCACCGAGCTGTCGAAGGTCGCGACGGGCCGCACGCTGTACATCCTCGACGAGCCGACGACCGGCCTGCATTTCGCCGACGTGCAGCGACTGCTGGAGGTCCTGCACCGCCTCGTCGACGCCGGCAACAGCGTCGTCGTCATCGAGCACAACCTCGACGTGATCAAGACGGCCGACCGGATCGTCGACATGGGTCCCGAGGGCGGGGAGGAGGGCGGCCAGGTCGTCGCCGCGGGGACGCCCGAGGAGGTTGCCGGCACGCCCGGCTCCTACACCGGTGAGTTCCTCGCCGGCGCGGGCGTGCAGGCCGCGGCCCCGAAGGCGCGCCGCGGACGGCGCAAGGTCGCCGCGGCGGCGTAGGGGCGCACGCCGCTGCCCGCCGTGGGCGGGGCCGCGGGGCGCTCAGTGCCCGGCCGCGTGATGCGCGTGCACCACGGCGTGGCCCCTGCCGCGCGCCAGCAGCCAGCGGTTTGCCGGGTAGGCGGCCGCGCCGGCGAGCAGGAGCGCCACGGCGAGCGACGCCCAGAACCCCGGGTCGCCCAGCGTCGCCGCCATCGCCCCCGGGATGGCGAGCACGATCGCGGTGTCGACGATCTCCATGATCGTGATCGAGATCGTGTCCGAAGCGAACGCGAGCGGCGCGACGGCGGCGAGCGTCATGCCGGAGCGCAGCAGCGGCAGGCTCGTGAGCGAGTAGCCGAAGACGAACGCGAGCACGACCGAGGCCGCGATCGTCGCGAGGTTGCCCCACCCCAGCGCGGTCCCGATGACCATGCCGAGGACCTCGCCGATCGCGCAGCCCGTGAGGCAGTGCACGGTCGCGCTGAGTGCCAGGGAATTCAGCGCCGCGCCGGTGGGGCGCTGCGCCGGATGAGGATGGGCCGCCATGATCGTGCCTAGTATACCCCCTAGGGGTATCAAACGTCCAGTCCTGCGACCAGGCCCCCACGCCGTCGGCTAGCCTGCGCGCGTGCTCATCCCCCGGAAGACCCTGGCCGCCGTCCTCCTCGCAGGCGGCCTCGCGGTCACCGGCTGTGGCGGTGGTGGCGACAGCTCCAGCGCCAGCCCCGCGAAGCCCCCGCCGCCGGGCAACGCTGCCGACCGCGCGTTCGTGACCGCCGTCATCCCCCTGCACGAGAAGTCGGTGGCGATCTCGATCATCGGCCAGACGCGCGGAGGCGCTTTCGTCAAGACGATCGCCCGCGAGGTCGCCGGCACCCAGCCGGAGGAGACGGCGCGGATACGGGCGATCGGCTCCGCCCTGTTCTCGGCTGGCGTCCCGATCGGCTCGCTCGGCGTCGCGCCGACGACGGCCGCGAACGTCGACCTGAAGAAGCTGCGCCGCGCACAGCCGTTCGACGCCGCCTTCCTGAAGGCCATGATCGCCCTGCACGCCGCCACGATCGACCTCTCCAAGGCCGAGATCGCCAAGGGCTCGCAGGTCGATCTCAAGACCGGGGCGCAGGCGATGATCGACGCCGAGACGAACCAGCTGAAGTCGATGCGCAGGCGCGCCGGCTCCAACTAGCCTGAGGCGCGTGGACGACGACGTCGCGGGTCAGGCCCGGCTGTGGGCACAGAAGTGGCGCTGGTATGAGCGCAACAACCTGCCCTGGAACCGGGCGCGCATCCACTGGCATCTGCTGCGGCGCGGCGCATTCGCGCGCTGGCCTCTGCACGGCGACGTCCTGGAGGCCTTCGACGACGGCCGCTTGGAGATCGGAGCGAACACGTTGCTTGAGCCGCACGTGTGGATCACCGCGCCCGCCCCGGGCCGCGTGCGCATCGGGGAGGGGACCTTCCTCAACCTCGGCGTCATGGTCGCCGCCGTCGGCCTCGTCGAGATCGGCTCGCACTGCATGCTCGCCAACGGCTGCTTCGTCACCGACGGCAACCATCGCTTCGACGACCCGGGCAAGCCGGTTCCCTGGCAGGGCTTCAGCACGAAGGGGCCGACGCGGATCGGCGACAACGTCTGGCTTGGCGCCAACGTCGTCGTGACGAGCGGCGTCACGATCGGCGAGCGCTGCGTCGTGGGGGCCAACAGCGTGGTGACCCAGGACATCCCGCCGTTCTCGATCGCGGCCGGCGCCCCGGCGAAGGTCCTGCGCGCCGTCACCTACGACGACGGCGCGCAGAGCGAGAACGATTAACCCCCGAAGCGCGCGCGCAGCGCGAGCACGTTGTCGACGTACTTGCGCGTGTCGTCGAACATGCCGCGCGCCCGCACGGACGACAGGCCCTGGTAGTAGCCGGCAGCGGCGAGCCTGACGTCACCGTTGGTCTCGCGCAGCAGCCGCGCGAGGTACATCGATCCCGCGCGGACGTTGTCCTCGGCGGACGTCGGATTCAGCGGGCTCGTCGCGAGGTTGTGCTGCACCCAGTCCCAGGTGCCGGGCATGACCTGCATGACGCCGCGGGCGTTGGCGGGCGAGACGACGCCGTTGTTGAAGCCGCTCTCCTGCCAGGCGATCGCCGCTGCCAGGGAGGCGGGGGCGCCGTGCTCGGCCGCGAGCTGCTTGACGCGGTCGGCGCTCAGTCGCGCGGAGGTCGGCACGGGCGCGGCATTGGGAACGATGCGCGCGGCGGGCGCGGGCTCGGATGCGCGCAGCGGCGCGGGCGCGCCGCTCGGCAGCTTGAGCACCGTGCCGATCAGCAGGCGCGCCGTCGCCTTCAGGCCGTTGACGTAGGCCATCTGCTGGACGCTCACGCGCGTCTGCGCAGCCAGGCCGGTCAGCGTGTCGCCGGGGCGCACGATGTAGGCGCCGAGCGGGGCCGGGGCACCCGCGGGGGTCCGCGCGACCGCCGCGCTGCCGGTCCTCGCCGGCGCCGCGATCGCCGGGGTCAGGCCCGCATGCGCGAGCGCGGTGCTGCCCTCGGCGACGGTCGGGATCTTCAGCGTGGTGCCGATGAGGACGTTCGCATCGGACGACAGGCCGTTGTAGACGGCGACGGTCCGCGTCGTCAGGTTGTTCTGGGCCGCGATGCCCCAAAGGGTGTCGCCGACGGCGACGGTGTGCACCATGTGGGCGCCGGCGGCGGGCGCCGCGACGAGGGCGGCGGCTAGTGCAAGGAGGGTGATTCGCAGGGGGCGCATGGGGTCCTCTTCGGATCGATTGCCCCCAACATGCCGCGCCCGCTCGGCGTTTGCACCCCTGCGTGCGTTGTTACGTGTCGCTGCAACGGCCCCTGCAGCCGCCGTTGCACCCGAATCCGAAATCCCAGATCTAGTCCTTGGAGATCATGATGATCAGCCCGAAGACGACCGCCGCCGCGAACAGGGCGCCACCGGCGATCGCCACCGCCGCATAGAGGCCGACGGCGGCCGAGCGCCCGTCGCGCCGCGCCTCCGCCATCCGGGCCGCGCCGTTGATCACGAGGCCGTAGGCGACGGTGATCGTCAGCACGGCCAGCGGGGCCGCCCACATGAGCTCCAGCAGCGCAGCGGTGTCGATCGCGGCGATCACGTCTCACGCGGAGCGGTCGTCAGGGCCGGGCCGCGCCGCACGCGCTGGCCGAAGATCGCCGCCATCAGCGCGAGCAGGCTCACCGAGATCAGGAGGGGCCCGAGCGCGCCGCTGCCGAAGATGTTGCTCAGGCCATAGGTCAGCGCGCCGACCGCGGCCGCCGCAGGCAGCGTGAGGATCCAGCCGATCACGATGTTGCCCGCGAGGCCCCAGCGGACTGCCGACAGCCGCTTGGCGGCGCCGGCGCCGAGCACGGCGCCCGTGATCGAATGCGTCGTCGAGAGCGGGAATCCGAGGTGGGCGGCGGTGAGCAGCACCGCGGCGCCGCCGGTCTGGGCCGCGAAGCCCTGGGCGGGGTCCATCTTGATGATCCGGCTGCCCATCGTGCGAATGATCCGCCAGCCGCCCGAATAGGTCCCCAGGGCGATGGCGCTGGCCGCCGACACCACGACCCACGTCGGCGGGTTCGGCGCCGCGCCCGTCAGGTCGCCGTGTGCGATCAGCGCGAGCGTGATGATGCCCATCGTCTTCTGCGCGTCGTTGGTCCCGTGCGAGAGCGACAGCAGGCTCGCGCTCGCGATCTGCCCGAGCCGGTAGCCGCGGTTGACGGGGCCCGGCCGCAGGCGGCCGACCATGCGATAGGTGAGCAGGATCGCCCCGCCCGCCGCCAGGAAGGCGATGACGGGCGCCACGACCGCCGGCACGATCACCTTTTCCAGCAGGCCGTCGGTCAGCACGGCCTTGGAGCCGGCGGCCGCGAATGCGGCGCCGACCACGCCCCCGATCAGCGCATGCGACGAGCTGGAGGGCAGTCCGAAGTACCAGGTCAGCAGGTTCCAGAAGATCGCGCCGATGAGCCCGGCGAAGATCACAGTCGTCGTCACGAGCTTCGCGTCGACGATCCCGCCCGCGACGGTCGCGGCGACCTTGAGCGAGATGAACGCGCCGACGAAGTTCAGGACCGACGCCAGCGTGACCGCGGTGCGAGGCGCCAGCGCACGCGTCGAGATCGATGTGGCGATCGCGTTGGCGGTGTCGTGGAAGCCGTTCGTGAAGTCGAAGGCGAGCGCCGTGCCCACGACGATGATGAGGATGATGTCGCTGTCCACGCGCGCTCTCGGTGCGGCTCAGTGAACTGCGTCGCGACGCAGCGTCGTCACGCGATCGTCACCGGATGGTTGATTTCAACCATCTACGAGTTCTTGTCGACGATGTTCGAGAGGGTGTTCGCGATGTGCTCGGTGGCATCGACGGCTTCCTCGAGGCGCTCGAAGATGTCCTTCCAGCGAATCACGACCATCGGATCGATTCCCGTGTCGAAGAGCGACGCGATCGCCTCGCGCGTGACGCGATCGCCGTCGGTCTCGAGCCGGTGGATCTCGCTCGTGAAATGCGACACCGACTGAAAGCCGCGCAGCCGCGGCGTGGCCTGTGAGATCTGGCGGCAGGCCTCCATGAGGATGTGGGCGAGCCGCTGGGCCTGCTCCATCGGAGCCTCGATGCGGTAGAGGCCGAGGTAGTCGGCGACCTCCTCGGTCAGGTCCACGATGTCGTCGAGCCCGGAGGCGAGCTGGAGGATGTCCTCGCGGTCGATCGGCGTGACGAACGTCGAGTTCAGGCGCTGGATGATGTCGTAGGTGATCCGGTCACCCTCCTGCTCGCAGAGCAGGATCGCCCGCGCCAGCTGGGACTGCTCCGGATAGGAGACGAGCATCTCGTCGAGCAGCTCGGCCGCGCGCAGCACGTTGTTGGCGGCCTCCTCGAACAGATCGAAGAACGCGCTGTCCTTCGGAGCGAAGACCTGCGAGAGCCGGGCCATGGGCGCGGCAGTCTACGTCAGGCGGTCACGAAACGCCGAAAGTTCATCCTGGTCGATCGCATACCCGTGCTGCGGCTCGGGGTAGCGCCGGGTGCGCACGTCGTCGGCGAAGGCCGCCACGCCGGCGACCATGTGCTCCTGCAGGCTGGCGTAGCGCTTGACGAAGCGCGCGCCGAGGCCCTCGCGGATGCCGAGCAGGTCGTGGAAGACGAGCACCTGGCCGTCGGTCGACGGCCCGGCGCCGATCCCGATGACGGGCACATCCAGGCGCGGCATGATCGCGGCGGCGACATCGGACGGGATCGCCTCGAAGACGATCGAGAAACAGCCGGCGTCCTGGAGCGCGAGCGCCTCGGCCGCGATGCGGGCGGCGGCGTCGGCGCTGCGGCCCTGGGCGCGGTAGCCGCCGAGGGCGGTGGCGGTCTGCGGCGTGAGGCCGACGTGGCCCATGACGGGGATGCCGGTACCGACGATCGCTCGTGCCCGCGCGGCCGACGCGGGGCCGCCGCCCTCGAGCTTGACGGCGTCGCAGCCGGCCTCCTTGACGAAGCGCAGGGCGTTGCGGACGGCCTGCTCGTCGGACGCCTCGTAGGAGCCGAACGTCATGTCGCCGACGAGCAGCGGCGTG
>JAXDFS010000020.1:0-3014 GCA_034665465.1 Solirubrobacteraceae bacterium | reverse complement strand
CGGTCTTCCGCCACCAGGAGCACCTCCGGCGCCTGGCGCGCTCGGCCGAGCTGTACTACATGCCGATGCCCTACGACGGCGACGCGCTGCGTGCCGCGACGCACGAGCTCATCGGCCGCAACGCGCTGCGCTCCTGCTACATCCGCCCGCTCGTGTACCGCGGCTACGGCCAGATGGGCCTGAACCCGCTCGAGGCCCCGACCGACGTCGCGATCGCCGTCTGGGAATGGGGCGCCTACCTCGGCGAGGAGGGCAAGCGCAGCGGCATCCGGGCGAAGGTCTCCAGCTGGCGGCGCATCAGCCCCGAGTCGCTGATCCCCAGCTCGAAGGCCTGCGGTCAGTACCTCAACAGCGTGCTGGCGAAGATCGAGTCCCAGAAGGCCGGCTACGAGGAGGCGATCCTGCTCGACGACCACGGCCGCGTGTGCGAGGGCTCGGGCGAGAACATCTTCGTCGTCTGGGAGGGGCGGATCGTCACCCCCCCCGCCGCCTCCTCGATCCTCGACGGCATCACGCGCAAGTCGGCGATCCAGATCGCCCGCGACCTCGGCGTCGAGGTCATCGAGCGCGACATCGCCCGCGCCGAGCTCTACCTCGCCGACGAGGTCTTCATGACCGGCACCGCCGCCGAGCTCGTGCCCGTGCGCGAGATCGACGACCACGCGATCGGCGACGGCAAGCCCGGCCCGATCACGCTCGCCGTGCAGACGGCGTTCGAGGACGCGCTGCACGGTCGCGACGAGCGCTACCGCGACTGGCTGGACCCGGTCCCCGCGCTGAAGGTGGCATGACCGCCGGGCGGCGGGCACCGGCTCGATGACCCAGATCGAGCTCTACGACGCCACGCTGCGCGATGGCATGGGCGGCGGCGGCATGTCGCTGACCGCGGCCGAGAAGGTGCGCCTCGTCCACCGCCTCGACGACCTCGGGGTGCACATCGTCGAGGCCGGCTTCCCGGCGTCGAACCCCAAGGAGGCCGAGCTCTTCGCGCTGCTCGAGCACGAGCAGCTGTCGCACGCGACGATCGCCGCCTTCGGCATGACGCGCCGCCGCGCGATCCGCGCGGACGAGGACGCGGGCCTGCGCGTGCTCGCCGACTGCTTCGCGCCGGTCTGCACGCTCGTCGGCAAGACGTGGACGCTGCACGTCGAGAAGGTCGTGCGCGTCTCGCGCGAGGAGAACCTCGCGATGATCGCCGAGTCCGTCGCCTTCCTCGTCGGGCAGGGCAAGCGCGTGATCTTCGACGCCGAGCACCTCTTCGACGGCCTGCGCGCCGACCGCGACTACGCGCTCGAATGCCTGCGCGCCGCCGCGGGCGCGGGCGCCGAGCGCCTGGCGCTGTGCGACACGAACGGGCCGTCGCTGCCCAGCCAGATCGCGCGCGCGGTCGCCGACGTCGCGCAGGCGCTGCCCGGCGTGCCGATCGGGATCCACTGCCACAACGACGGCGGCTGCGCGGTCGCCAACACGCTGATGGCCGTCGAGGCGGGCGCGACCCAGGTCCAGGGCACGATGAACGGCATCGGCGAGCGCACCGGCAACGCCAACCTCATCACGATCATCGCCAACCTGCAGCTCAAGATGGGCCTGCCGGTCGTCAGCGACGAGCAGCTGCAGCGGCTGACCGCCACCGCCCACTTCGCCGACGAGCTGCTCAACCGCCAGCCCGACGCGGTGCAGCCCTACGTCGGCAAGAACGCCTTCGCGCACAAGGCGGGCCTGCACGCGGCCGGCATCCGCGCGGACGCCACGACCTTCGAGCACGTCGAGCCGGCGCTCGTCGGCAACCGCAACGAGCTGCTGATCTCCGAGCTGTCGGGCAAGGGCACGGTCGCCGACAAGGCCGAGCGCGCCGGCCTCGAGCTCGACGACGCGACGACCGCGCGCGTGCTCGAGCGGATGAAGGCGCTCGAGCACGACGGCTACCAGTTCGAGGCCGCCGACGGCTCCTTCGAGCTGCTGCTGCGCAAGGAGTCCGGCGACTACGAGCCGCTGTTCGCTCTCGAGTCCTGGCGGGTCATCGTCGAGCAGCGTGCCGACGGCAAGGTCGAGACCGAGGCCACGATCAAGATCTGGGTCGACGGCGAGCGCTACGTGAGCGTGGCCGAGGGCAACGGCCCGGTCAACGCGCTCGACGCGGCGCTGCGGTCGGCGATCACCGAGGCCCATCCGCACCTCTCCGACATCCTGCTGTCGAACTTCAAGGTGCGCATCCTCGACGAGACGAAGGGCTCGGACGCCAAGATCCGCGTGCTCATCGAGGCCACCGACGGCGCCGACACCTGGGGCTCGATCGGCGTCTCGACGAACCTCATCGGCGCATCGTGGATGGCGCTCGTCGACTCGCTCGAGTACGCCGAGCAGCCCAGCCGCGTCCGCGGCGCCACGACGTAGTGGACGCGTCCGCCGGCCCGGAGGAGATCCCGCTCGCGCGGCCGGTGCTCGGCGCGGCCGAGGAGGCCGCGGTGCTCGAGGTCCTGCGCTCCGGCCAGCTGTCGCTCGGCCCGCGCGTCCCGGCCTTCGAGCAGGCCTTCGCGCAGCGGCTGGGCGTGGCGCACGCCGCGGCCGTCTCCAGCGGCACGGCCGGCCTGCACCTCGCGCTGCGCGCCGTGGGCGTGAGCGACGGCGACGAGGTCGTCACGACGCCGTTCTCCTTCGTCGCGAGCGCCAACGCGATCGTCTTCGAGCGCGCTCGGCCCGTCTTCGCCGACATCGACGCCCGCACGCTGAACCTCGACCCGGCCGCCGCCGCGGCCGCGGTCACCGCGCGGACGGCCGCGCTGCTGCCCGTCCACATCTTCGGCTATCCCGCCGACACGCCCGCGTTCGAGCGCCTCGGCCTGCCGATCGTCGAGGACGCCTGCGAGGCGCTCGGGGCGGCGCACGCCGACGGCGTGGCCGTCGGCGGCCGTGGGCACCCGTCGGTGTTCGGCTTCTACGCCAACAAGCAGCTGACGACCGGCGAGGGCGGGATGGTCACGACGTCCGACGCGGCGGTGAAGGAGCGCCTGGAC